>NZ_JANGBE010000003.1:0-173540 GCF_024462255.1 Flavonifractor sp. DFI.6.63
ACCAGCGCATTCAATCAAAAACAAAACTGACGCCTCTGGAATTGCGCCGCCAGTTTGCTGCTTGAAAATCTCATAGTCCTATATTAGGGGCGTTTTTGTGCTGTCCGCACAATCGGGGGCGGTTCAATGCCGCAGGGCGCTTTGTTTGCTGCAAATAAAACGGGCAGCCTTGTTGTGCAGGAGACGGCCCGCGGTTGCGCGGGAGCATTTTGCATCCGCCCTCAGACGGGAGAGAACTCCGTGCCTCCAGTCCCGCGCCGCTGTGGACGCGAGAGGGGAACGCACGCCCGGGCCTTGATGGAATTATATGTTGGACCACGGGAAAAAGCCCGCTGCAACCGATCATTGCAGCGGGCTTTTTTTATTCAGCGTCGTCGTTCTTTTTGCCGGTGCGCTTAATCAGCAGACCAATGGCGGCCAGGCTGGCGGCAATGGCGGACAGGCCTGCGGTCACGGTGGGATCCGCCGGCGTCATCGCCGTACCGGTCTGAGGCAGGTCGCCCAGAGGAACGGTTTCCTCCTCAATCTCAATGGTCTCCTCGGGAAGGTCGGTCAGCGGGACCGGGGACTCCTCCAGAACGACTTCGGGCACGGGAGCCAGCGGAGTGGGGTCTTCCAGGATCTCAACCTCAGCAGAGGGCTCGGCGGAAGGCTCGGTGGAGGGCTCAGCGGAAGGCTCGGCGGAAGGCTCAGCGGAAGGCTCGGTGGAAGGCTCGGTGGAGGGCTCGGCGGAAGGCTCGGTGGAGGGCTCGGCGGAAGGCTCGGTGGAGGGCTCGGTGGAGGGCTCGGCGGAAGGCTCGGTGGAGGGCTGAGTGGAAGGCTCGGCGGAGGGCTGAGCGGAAGGCTCAGTGGAAGGCTCAGCGGAAGGCTGAGCGGAAGGCTCGGCGGAGGGCTGAGCGGAAGGCTGAGCGGAAGGCTCAGTGGAGGGCTCGGCGGAGGGCTGAGCGGAGGGCTGAGTGGAAGGCTCGGCGGAGGGCTGAGCGGAAGGCTCGGCGGAGGGCTGGGTGGAAGGCTCGGCGGAGGGCTGGGTGGAGGGGACTGGATTGGGCTTGACTTCACCCTTGAAGTTGTTCAGGCCCTTATCGTGTTCCGTTCCAATGTTGGCGCCGTTGCCCTCTTGGTGTTTGATGAGGATCGTACCGCTCCCGTTGGCAGTTTTATATCCGATCTCCAGGGACTCGTCCTTGCCAAAATCGAAGCCATTGTCGGTGCTGCCCATCTCAATGGTAAGTTTGTCACCCTTCAAGACGCCGGTATAAGACTTGTCGCCCACGGTGATGGTCACTTCGTCCTTGTTGCCGGCAATGTCCTTGACGCCGTGAATATGGACCGCCGTCTGACCCGCCCCGGTGGATCCCTTGTCCTTCCCGTTGTCTTTCCCGTTCCCGTTTGCCAGGGCGGAGGGAGTCAGGAGGGACAGGGTCAGAGCGGTTGCGCAGGACAGGGCGGCAATTTTCTGAAAACGTTTGTTCATGGGATGTTCCCCTCTCAACAAAAAATTTGAAGCTGATACCGGGCTGCAGCGGCCCGGTGTTCTCTTGTTGAGTATAGGTTACATCGCAACGGTTACAAATCGGTTATATTTTCAAAAAATTACTCACAAATAGTACAGCAAAGAAAAAGCTGGAATCGTCTGCCGCGGCACAAGCGGCATATGGCCTGTCGCACGCAGGGCGCTTGGGCTGTTTTCAGGGGGGCGGCCTGCCGCCGGGCGCCTGCGGGGGAAGCCTTATTGCAGGAGGATGGAAAGGAAGGTGTCCAAATCCAGGCGGCTGAAATAGCGCCCGATGGCGCAGCCGTCCAGTGCGGCGCGGAGCGCGCCCTCTTCCAGCGCGACCCCCAGCAGCCGTTGGACCAGCGCACCGCTGTCTTCCAGGGAAAAGTAGTCCCCGAAAAAGGCCAGCGCGGCGATGCATCCGTGCTCCACCTCCATGTGGACCTGGATCACGCCGCAGCCCTCCACCCGGCGCTCCTTGCGGATGCGGCAGGCGGGGGAGGCGCCATAATTCCATTCCCAGCGGCGGTACACATCCCGCCGCAGGCGCTCGACCGCGTCCAGGTCCGCCGGCGTGAGAGCATAGGCGGTCAGCGGATAAGCGCGGAACATAGAGCGGCGCAGGATCTCCCGGAAGCCGTCTACCGTCAGGGCCTGGTCTGTGACATAAGGGCGGATGTTGGTCACACGGCTGCGCACCGATTTCAGACCTTTGGATTCGATCTTGTCCGGCTTAACGTTCAGCGCCCGGCTGACCGCCTCCAGGTCGGAGTCATACATCAGGGTTCCATGGTGCATGATGCGGCCCTTCTTCATGTACTGCGCGTTTCCGGAAAATTTCCTGCCCTCGATGGTCATGTCGTTGCGGCCGTTGATCTCCGCGGGAACGCCGAGGCTGCGCAGCGCGTCCACCACGGGCCGGCAGAAGGTGGAAAAGTCAAATTCACTGCCGAAGCGGTTCTCCGCCACAAAGGTAAAATTGAGGTTTCCCAAATCGTGATAGACCGCTCCGCCGCCGGACAGGCGGCGTACCACCGTCACGCCGTGCTCCTTCACATAGTCGGTATTGATCTCCTCCAGTGTGTTCTGGTGCTTGCCCACCACGATGGTGTTGTCGTTCTGCCAGAGCATGAAACAGTCGTCCCGGGGGCCCAGCACGTCAAACACGTACTGTTCCAGCGCCAGGTTCCAGCTGGGGTCTGTCTTGGTGCTTTCCAAATAATACATAGGCGCTCCCTCGCTTGATCGGTATGCGCCGTGCGGCGCGGCACGGCATGCTTGTGCGGTGTTGCCTGAACGTTATCGTATCAGAAAAGGAGGTACGATACAAGCCCCGCCGCAGCGCCTTTTTTACGAGAAGTATATCAATCGTTTTGGACGGCACATGGTGGATCAGACGCCGGTCACCATACGCGATTGCTTTGACGCGCACGGCTACTCCACGGGAACCGGGCGGAGCGGCACCCGCAGCACCTACGGCGTGATCCGTACCATCTGCGGGGATGCGGGACATTATGGAGCTGTTGACAAAGTCTGTTTTCAAAAATATGGCCTTGCAAAAAGTTTATCAAATAGCATATATTTGATAGTAAATAACAACAAACAAGCAAGAAAAACCTATTTGCTTTTTCGATAAGGGACTTTGTCAACAGCCCCATTATGTGATCATGCTGGACCGCCGCCGGGGGTTCGTGCTGGACAAGTCCCGCTTCCTCAGCGGGGACCCGGAGGCGTTTGCCTCCTTTTTGGAGCGCTGTACGGGAAAGCGGATCCAAATGGCGCAATGAGCGTACCCCCCACTGGGTACAAACAGAACGGGCCGGACGTCTGCTCCATGACGTCCGGCCCGTTCTCAGGAAAGAGGATACAATGAAATGAAAAAGAAACTGTCTCTTGCAAGGATTAGAATACGCGGAAGATGTTAAGGGGAAAAGCGTAAGATGTTACGGGAAGATTAAATCTTGCGCAGAGTTTGTACGCTTATGGTAAATGCAGAACGCGGGCCCGCCGAAAACCGGCGGACCCGCGTTCCTGGTGTTTGAGAGGGAAAGAGAAGAGAGAGGAGGGGTGGTGTGTGTTGATCAGTCGCTTCATCCTGACGGGATTATCATAGCGCGTTTTGGAGCGCGGTTGGTGAACAAGATATGAACGGAGCGTGAAGGTTTTATGAAAGAAGGGCTTGGGAGGGTTCCGCCTCCAGCAGGCCCAGCCGGTCCAGCCATACGATGGTCTGCAGGCTGCACTCATAGACGTTCACGGCTCCGCTGTCCGCGTCGGCCTGGAGGATGCCCCGGCGGTACGCCTTCTCCGCGCTCCCCCTCGCCCAGTCCGGCATGTCCGAAAACCAGTGGTACAGCTTCATATCCTCGTCCTCCTCTTCGGCCGCCCCTGCGGTCTCCGCGGCACGGTACAGCGGCATGGCGGGCGGATACCGCCCGGCCAGGATCATGCTTCCGGTGTATTTCCCGCCGCCGCTCCATTGCAGATGCGGGCGGTCGGGAAAGGACTTCCACCGCCCGCCCCATTCGAAGCCGACCCGCTCCCCAAGCTCCCCGGCCCGCTGGAAAAACACCGGGTCGGAGTATTCCTGCCCCTTGACGTTCTTACAGAAATCGAAGGCCAGCCCCACGCCCTGGGCGTGGAAGGTAGGCACGCGCCCCTTGCTGGTCCCGTTCCGGTAGCAGTATTCCTGGTATGCCCGGTCCCGGACCGTGCCGGTGATGCAGACTGAAAGGCCCGCATCCCGGCACAGCTGCATCCAGACCCGGCAGTTGGCCGCCACGTCCGCGCGCAGGTCGTCGATGTCCCGGCTGTTAAGCATCGTCCGTGTCCGGCGTCACCAGAGCGGTCATCATCCGGCAGCGCAGGTTGAGGCTCTTGTCCCCGTCGCTCCACAGCTGGCACAGCTCCTGATAGTGCTCCTTCATGCGCTGGAGCCAGGCGTTGAATTCGGTGTTGACGGCCTGACGCTCCGCCTCGGTGCAGGCATCCCACAGGGCTTTGAGGGCCTTGTAATCCGGGGTGTACCCGGGGCCCAGCGCATAGGACCCGGCATGGACGCCCATGCCCGTGCGGATGTTGTGGAAAAGCAGGTCGGCGGCCACGCCGATGTCCTTGTCCTCCTGTGTTGCGATGCTGTAGCACACGGGGGTGAGCTCGCTCCAGTTGATGTGTTTCATATCGTTCCCTCCTGACTGTATTTGGGGGGCGGTGCGTCCCTCCCGTTGCTACCGGCAACGGGCGCTTTTGTTGCAGGAGCGGATACAACAAAGGGCGGCGCAGCCTTCGGAAAGGCTGTGCCGCCCCGGTCTGCCGAAAAACGCAAAACCCATACAAGAGGAGAACGGGTTCCGGTATGGGGCCGGCGCCCCCGGCAGGATTTCGCCGCCCGCAGGCGGCGAAATAAGATGAAATACCATTTCCAAGGACATGCGCCTTGGAAGAAACACCGCTCGGCCCGCAAGCGTATGAGCGCGGCGAGTGCGCGCCGGGCTGTATCGCGGCTCAAAAATGCCTGCCTTTTTGAGCCGCGGGGTCAGAGCAATTCCCGGTACAGCGCGGGGGCCTCGGCCTTGTTGGCGTGTTCGTCCACAGCCAGGACCTCCACCCGGACGGTGCGTTCGCCAAAGCGCAGTTCCAGCACATCCCCGGGCTTCACGTCGTAGCTGGCCTTGACCGGGCGGCCATTGGCGCTTACCCGGGCGTTGTCGCAGGCCTCGTTGGCCACCGTACGCCGCTTGATGAGTCGTGAGACCTTGAGCCATTTGTCCAATCGCATAAGCTGCCTCCGGAAAAGACGCGGCCCCGGGAGAGCCCGGAGCCGCATGGATTTCAGAAACGTTCCCCCTGCGCGCCCTTTCGCGTCCCGGGCGCTCGGCGCTCCTGTTTTACTTGGAGACGGTGTCCTTCAGGGCCTTGCCGGGCTTGAACACGGGCACCTTGGAGGCGGGGATCTTGATCTCCTCTTTGGTCTTGGGGTTGCGGCCGGTGCGCTCGGCACGGCTCTTGACCTCGAACGCGCCGAAGCCGACCAGCTGCACCTTGTCGCCGTCGGCCAGGGCGCCGGCAATCACATCGATGGTGGCGTTCACAACGGTCTCGGTATCCTTCTTGGACAGGCCGGCCTTCTCGGCGACGGCATTGATCAATTCAGCCTTGTTCATAGTACTTATTCCTCCTATGTTTTTGCGGCGCGGATGCGCCGCTGATATACTTAAAGCGTTGCCGCTTTTAAGTACGTTTGGCACGCTCCCACAGCTTGTCCAGCTCGTCCGGCGTCATGCCTTCCATGCTCCGCCCTTCTCGGACGGCCAGCGCTTCCACCTTGCGGAAGCGGGAGATAAATTTGTCGGTGGCGGCGTTCAGGGCCTGCTCCGGGTCGGCCTTGACAAAGCGGGAGACGTTCACGGCGGAGAAAAGCAGGTCTCCCAATTCCTCTTCCACATTGGTGCCTTGGGCCGCCGCGGCCTTCAGCTCCTCCAGCTCCTCAGACAGCTTGTCCAACGCGCCGGAGATGTCCGGCCAGTCAAAACCGGCCTTTTTCGCCTTTTTCTGCACCTTTTCCGCACGCCACAGGGCGGGCAGAGAGCGGGCCACCGCCTCCAGAGCGTCGGTGTTGGTCTCTTGGCCCTTTTCCACGCGCTTGAGGGCCTCCCAGTTGGACAAAACCTCGCCGGTGCCGGATACGCTCACGTCGCCGAACACATGCGGGTGGCGGTAGATCAGCTTTTTGCAGATGCCGTCGGCCACGCCGTCCAGATCGAAGCGGCCCTCCTCCTGCTCCATACGGGCATGAAGCGCCACCTGGAGCAGCACGTCGCCCAGCTCTTCCTGAAGGTGTTCGGAGCTGCCCTCGTCGATGGCCTCCACGGCCTCGTAGGCCTCCTCCAGGAAATTGCGGCGGATGGAGGCGTGTGTCTGTTCCGCATCCCATGGGCATCCGCCGGGGGCGCGGAGCAGGCGGACGATCTCCTCCAGATCCTTGACGCCATAAGCGTCCTTATACTGAAAATCTACCATATTTCAAGGCCTCCTGCAACCCATATTTCCAAAAAACTCAACGGATATGCAAAATTTTTGCGATTTTTTCACCCTTGGGCATCAGTTCCAGGTCCTCTCTGGAGATGACCCGCAAAGCCAGCACTAAAATTGCATATACCACTACGGCCGCCAGGATGGCGCCGCCCGTGGCCATGGCGTCTTTCAGGAAGCTGCCGCTGAGAAAACGGGCGAACAGCCCGTGGCAGGCCCAGGCCGCGACCGCCATGATGGCGGAGGCGACGAAGGGCTTGACGAAGACCCTGGTATACCGGGGCGGCTGGTGGACCATCCGCTTGATGATGCCCAGATTGAGGATGGAGATCACCGCAAAGCACAAAAGCGTGCCCACCGGCGCGCCGAAGATCATGATCTTCGGGTTGCCCACCAGCGTGTAGTTGGTGGCCAGCTTGATGACGCCGCCGATGACCATGGTGATAATGGGCAGATTCACAATGCCGTTGGCCTGCAGGATGGCGGCGGCCACCACCTGGATGCACACGAAGATGGAGGCAATGCCCAGGATCGAGAGCAGCGGTCCGGCGATGGAGGCGTCCACGTTGCCGACGGTCAGCAGCTGGATGATGGGGCCGCCCAGCGCGAACAGGCCGAAGCCGCAGGGCAGGGCAATGAGGGCGGAGATGCGCATGGCGGATTCGGTGACCCGCTGGGCGCCCAGCCGGTCCCGCCGGGCAAGGCACGCCGAGATGCCGGGCACGATACAGGCGGTGAAGGGCACCATCAGGTTAAAGGGCAGGTTATAGATGCTCATGGTTTTCTGATAGGCGCCGTAGAGGGAGCGGGTGGAATCCAGAACGGGGTTGAGCTCTGTCAGCGGGTTCAGCGCCGCAGCCTCCTGCCAGGCGGTCAGATTGTTCTGGAAGATCGTCACCGACTTGGGGAAGATGTCGAGAAAGCTGTTGGAGATCCCGGACAGGCCGCCCTGGATGGAGGTAAAGACGTTCTGGAGCTGGCCGTTGACCAGGTTGGTGTCGATGAGGGTGACCAGGGACATGGTACAGGAGCTCAAGGTGATGGGGATGGCCAGTTTGAGCAGCCGGGCCAGGATCGTGCTGCCCGGCTCCGGTACGTCGGCGGCGGTCTTCTGCCGCTGCCTGGTCCGCCTGTGGTTGAAAAAGAGGTAGATCACCGACAGGATGCTGCCGATGGACACGCCCAACAGGGCGCCCGCAGCGGAGAGCCGGTCGCGCAGATCCTCCGGCTGGATGGCGGAGCGGAGGATCAGCAGGGCCAGGCCCAGGCCCAGCAGCAGCTTGCACAGGGCCTCGATGATCTGGGAGATGCCGGTGGGCACCATGTTCATGTGGCCCTGGGCGTATCCCCGGAAGGCCGAACAGATGCAGGTGCACAGCACCGCCGGAGCCAGCGCCAGTACGGCATAGACGGCCTTCTCATTTTGCAGGACGTGGGTGGCCACGAACTGGCTGAATACCGACATGCAGATAAAGCTGAATACGCCCATGAACAAAAAGGCGCAGAAGGCCATCCGGAAGACCCGCTCCTTCTGGTTCTCCCGGCCCAGCGCGTTGCACTCGGATACGGTCTTGGACAGGGCCACGGGCAGCCCCGCCGTGGAGATGGTCAGAAAAAAGCTGTAGATATTGTATGCCGCGCCGAAATCGCCGTAGGCCTCGTCGGGCAGCAGGGCGGTCAGCGGGATCTTGTAGATGGCGCCGATGATCTTGACCACGATGGTGGTCACAGTCAGCAGAGCGGCCGCCCCATAAAAGGTGTTCTTTTTCGATTGGCTGGACAAGTGGCAGTCCCCCTTATTTCGTTCCGAAGAGCAGGGGCACGGCATAGTTTGCCACTTCCCGCTTTACTTGCTCGAGATCAATGGTGAGGAAGTCCCCATCCTTGTATATGACCCGGCCGCGGGCCATATTCATGCACACGTCGCCGCCGTGGGCGGCGTAGACCAGGTTGGAAACCGGGTCATGGCAGGGGAACAGGTTCAGGTGGGAGAAGTCCACCAGGATCAGGTCGGCGTCGTAGCCGGGTTCGATCCGCCCGGTCTTTCGGCCCAGCGCCGCCGCGCCGTTGACGGTGGCCATGCGCAGCGCATCCCAGCTTCCCAGGGCCAGAGGATCGCAGGCGGCGCCGTTGTGGAGGATGGCGGCCAGCTTCATCTCCTCGAACATGTCGTGGTTATTGTTGGAGGACACGCCGTCGGTACCCAGGCACACGTTCACGCCCGCCGCATTCATGGCGGGCACAGGGGCGATCCCGCTGCCCAGCTTCAGGTTGGAGCAGGGGTTGTGGACGGCGGAGACTCCCTTGGCGGCCAGAATGGCCCAATCCTCCGCCGTGGTATAGACGCAGTGGGCGGCAATGCCCCGCACGTCCCAGACGCCGTACCGGTCCAGCGTCTGCACGGGGGTCTTGCCGTGGCGCTGAATGCACTCGGCATGCTCCTTCCGGGTCTCGGAAATGTGTACATGCATGCCCAGGCCGTTGGCCTTGGCAAAATCCGCCGTCCACTTCCAAAGCTCGCTCCGGGACGTATACTCGGCATGGATGGAGGCGTCAAACCGGATCTGCCCGTCTCCGTAGCCGTGCCAGCGCTGGGCCAGGGCCTCCTGGGCCACGCAGTCGTGGCAGGTCTTGGGGTCGAAGACGGGGTCGAAGAGCACCCCGCCGCAGGACAGGTTGGCGCTCAGCCCCGCGGATACCACTTCCTGTGCCACCGCGTCGGTAAACATATACATATCGGCGATGCAGGTGGTGCCGGTGGCGATCATCTCCGCCAGGCCAAGGGCGGTGCAGCAGCGGATGGCCCGCTCGTCCCATCTGGCCTCCACCGGAAAGATATAGTGGTGCAGCCAGTCCTGAAGGTCGTGCCCGTCGCCGTAGCCGCGCATGGCGGTCATGGGCACATGGGTGTGGCAGTTGACCAGGCCCGGCAGCAGCACGTTGCCCTTCCCGTCGATCTGGCGGCCGGTAAAGCCCTGGGGCCGCTGGTCGCCCACGGAGACGATCTTGCTGCCCTCCACCAGAACATAGGCGTGGGGCAGCACGGTCCCGGCCTCGTCCATGCGCACGGCCGTGCAATTATAGATGAGTATAGCCATTTCATGCTCCTTTTATGATGTCAGTCGATCTTGCGCAGGCATGCCAGCACCAGCCGGGAGAACTTGTCCCGACAGCCCTCGGCGGCGTCCAGCACCTCCTGTTCGGTCAGCGGCTGGTCCAGGATGCCGGCGGCCATGTTGGACAGCAGCGTGAAGCCCAGCACCCGCATGCCGCAGTGTCCCGCCGCGATGACCTCCGGCGCGGTGGACATGCCCGCCGCGTCGGCTCCTAAAATACGCCCGGCACGGATCTCCGCCGGGGTCTCGTACTGGGGCCCGGGGAAATACATATACACGCCTTCCTTCAGATCGATGCCCAACTCGCCCGCGGTCTCCCGGGCCAGCGTGCGCAGGGCGGGGGTGTACAGGTGGGACGCGTCGGGGAAGCGCACGCCGAATTCCGGGATGTTCTCTCCGCGCAGCGGGGATTCCAGAAAGAATTTGATGTGGTCGGAAATGAGCATCAGCTCCCCGGCCTTCCAGGCGGTGTTGATGCACCCGGCGGCGTTGGTCACGATCAGAGTATCGCAGCCCAGCAGCCGCAGCACCCGCACGGCATAGGCGACCTCCTCGTAGGAGTACCCCTCGTAGTGGTGCATCCGTCCCTGCATCACGGCCACCGGCTGGCCCTCCAGCGTGCCGAAGACCAGCCGGCCCTTATGCCCGGGGGCGGTGGAGGTCTTGAAGTGCGGAATATCTCCGTAGGGGACCGCCGCCGCGTCTTCCACCAGGTCGCCCAGATAACCCAGGCCGGAACCCAGGATCATGGCGATCTTGGGGGAAAAGCCGCCCAGGCGCGCGCGGAGAAAGTCGGCGCTGTGCCGGTATTGTTCAAATGTGTAATTCATTGCGTCTGTCCTCCTGACCGCGGCGCTTTGCTCACAACGGGCGGCCGCACGCCTTGCAGAACTTGTCCTCCCGGCCGCAGGCGCACCCGCAGTCCGGGCAGGAACGGACGTTTTTCAAAAGACGGATGCGCTGCTTGAGCTGGGCGATGGCCTCGTGCTTTTCATCGATCTGGCTCAAAAGCGGGGCCAGGGAGGCGGCGTCGGGCTCCGCCCCCCGATGGGTGTCGTACACCATCCGGCCTATGGATTTGAGCAGGTCGTTGATTTCGCCGTTCAGGTCAAAGATGCGCATGTTCAGTTTGGCCACATCGACCATCTGACCGGCGCATTTCCCGGCGTAGCGCGCGGTGGTCCCGGCCGCCTCGCCTACCGTGACGGCGGTCTCGCGCACCCGCTCCAGCAGCTCTCTTACGCGTTCGTCCATGGCGTAAGCCCTCCTTAAATCCAGGATTTGCAGAGAATACAAGGTATTCTACACCTGTCATGCAAAAAAAGCAATTGAAATGCGGCAAATTGCGGCGCTTCGCGGCGCGGGGGGCCGGCAGGCCATGGGCGGGCGCCTGCCCGGTGCGGCAGCCCCAAAAGACACAAAAAATTGCCGCCCGAATCGGGCGGCAATTTTCGGAAACGGAAAACGTGGACTCAGCGCTTGGAGAACTGGGGCGCGCGGCGGGCGGCCTTGAGACCGTACTTTTTGCAGTCTGTCGTCTGAAACCCTTGAAAACACTGACTTTTTTCACTCGCAGCACTCAAATAACCTCAAATGTAACCTCAAAAATGGCGATACTCTGTTATCTTACACTTATTCAGACAGCCATTTCTGAAAGCGCAGTACCGTGCAGGCGGCATGATTGGCAAGTTCCCACGCATCCTTTAAGGGGACGGGCCGGGCGGTGAGCAGCCGGCCATCGCCGCAGGTGAGGGCGAACAATCCGTTTAGCTCCGCCAACAGATAGGTGC
This sequence comes from Flavonifractor sp. DFI.6.63, assembly GCF_024462255.1. Taxonomy (NCBI): domain Bacteria; kingdom Bacillati; phylum Bacillota; class Clostridia; order Eubacteriales; family Oscillospiraceae; genus Flavonifractor; species Flavonifractor sp. DFI.6.63. Next base: position 11,433 of record NZ_JANGBE010000003.1, read on the forward strand.
ACACCCTCTCCGGCCCGGTCATGAAGCGGCTTTGGGCGCACCAGATAGACTGCGCACCCTCAAACACCGGCACTCCCCGGCAGAAAAAGGTCCAGAGACCGTCGGACATTTGGGCCAGACCGGATGCCTTGTCCATCGGGACAAACCGCTGAAAGGAGATGGGATATATCGCGATCCCTTTCAAATCCAACATACCCCAAAGGCCGTCTTTTTGGACCGTAATCCACTCCTTGGCAACCCGGAGTTCGTCATAGACAACAGGCAAAACAGTTTCTCCATCCAGGCCTACACAGCCAAACTGCTTTCCCCTGCGCACAACCGCCAGATTTGTTGCGGGGACGCCCAAATACCACAGTTCGTCATATTGAACGTCAATGACCAGGCGTCCGGACTTGTCGATACACCCCCACTTGCCGCGCTCCGGCAATACAAAGCCCGTTTCCTCCGCACTGACCGGCGCACAGCCAATGCAGACGCGGGCATAGCCGCCATGAAAGTCATCGGCATAGTCCCAGACTGCGGGAGAGATAATCTCACCCGTCAGGCGGTCCGCATAGCCCCACTTGTCCCCGGCACGGAACGCGATACACAGTTCGTCGGAGTCATATACCAGGTCTCTGCACTCCGAGATCGGCCGAGGCTCGTTGTCTTTCCCCAACACACGGATCACATGGCCTTCGACCGCAGCATCGAATATCATGTTCCGGCTCCTCAGGGGAATGGAATATTTACTCATTGTGACCTCCTTATTACCGGGCTGCACCGGCTGTTCCTGTACTCCGCCCTGGACCGGACAGCGGATCGCCGCCGTGCCTGTGGGAGAAAACTCCTCTCCGGGACACAGTGGGTCAGGGGGCAGAAAGACAACGCCTATTTCCTGCGCCGATTCGCAGGCGCGATAAAGATCGAGCCGGAGGTTGTCTGCCGCCTGCTCCGCGAAGAACAGCCTGCTCTGCTCATCCGCACGTGCTTTCCGGCAGACATCCAGCCCCTGCCCCATACGTTCAAAATCAAAACGGGACAGGTTTTGAGGAAGATTGAGATAGGCAGAAAAGAATTTCGCCGGAACGGTGCGGGCCGCATTGTCCGCATCCATGTAGTCGGCGGCCAGGATCCGCGCCTGGGCGAAGGATATGCCGCGCATTTGATGCAGCAGATCTGCCAGTTGCTCCAGAGTCAGCACCCCGCTGCGCAGAGCGGCGGTTTCCTCCGCCTCGGTAAGCGTCAGCGGGATGTGGCCTGCATATGACCAGGAGGCAGTAAGCGGAGTCTGAACGGCCGGGGCGTCACAAGCTTCCATCAAAGCGTAAAGCGCCGAACCGTAAATACGTAGCGGTGCACCACCTTGCTGGGTGGGATGCAGCACGAAGGCAGAGCCACGCATGGCATAACACTCGATCAGATCGTCGCCCGCAAGCTCATGAAGTGCCTTGGTAAGCCTGGGCTGGACCGTGTCGCTGACACGGATCCATGTGAGACCTGTAGGTTCCTGGCCATCCACAGGGCAATACCGGGAGATGCCAAGCTCCCAGCCAGTCTGCGTTCCCTCAAGGGAGGTGGTAAAACGGTGTTGACCCTCGCGGCACGTTTCGCAGAGGGCCCGCAAAACGCGATACTGCTCTTTGGGCTTTCCCATCTCTATCACTCCTATTTCTTCCGATTGCAGTTCCCAGTATAATAGATGCCGGCAAAATGAAAGACAAACTGCTGTCGTAAAAAATGACAGCAGTTTGTCTTGCAGCATTTAAGCTCCGTGCTATAATGAGGAAAAGAGGAGCGTGGAGCCATGAAATTTCCAAGGAAGCCAGAGGCGGAGAAGAGCGGCCTGTCAAAGCTGGAAACTCAGCTTCGGCTGTTTTACGCCCTTTATCTCAACGCCAGGCTTACCGCGTCGGAGGCGTGCATCCCTGAGAACGGCCGAGACCCCGGCGTACCGCTGAGGGACATACGGCGGTTTACCGATCGTTCCCGGCGCACATTGAGCCGGTATCTGCGGGAACTGTGTGATATTGACGCTATCAGACGCGTCTGCGTTCACACCGTGGGGCAGGAGCTGTACTACCGGGCGGAGGTGCCGCCGGATTATCTGGAGGCCCGACATGAATCCGCCTTTCGGGTCCGGTACGATCCGCAGGGAAGGAAGGATCCCTCGGATGTGCACCTGCTGCACCTGGAACGGATGGTGTGCCTGTTGCGCAAGTACCTTGAAGAGGACGATATTCCCGGATACAGTAGCGAGAGCAGCAGCACCAGCCGCTTCTTTCAAAGCCGCGCCGCCGCGAAGTTCTGGTATGAGAGCCAGTTTTATGACTCGTCAGGAGGCGGGGATGCTGCGCAGATCCGCATGATCCAGCGGGACGCCAAAACGGTGTGGGCAGTCCTGTCCGGCGCGGAATAGGGCATCTCACATTTATTCATCAATCAGGTTTTTCCGGCCAGTCGTGAAGTGTGCTGGTGAAATTCCGGAGTTGGTTGGGGTGCCCGTCGCCCGGGTCCACATCATCGAAGAAAATGGTGTGCAGCTCCACACAGTCGCCCTCCGGTTCCTGGGGGTCAAAGGGTACGGTAACGCCCCTGCCGCAAAGTCCATCCAGATTGTCCGACACGCCGGAAGTGCACTGGCGGGGCATGGCACTGGCAATGCGGATCACAAGCCTGTCGGGGATTTCTCCGCTGAATCCGAACAGTCGCCACCAGTATCCGGCGCCGGCTTCCCCGCTGCGCAGGAGCCTCCGGAGGAACACGGCGTATGCCGCAGCCTGACGCAGCGCCGCTTCAGGCGCTTCCAGGGATGTGTTCTGATCCTTGACCTCTATGACGGTCAGAAAAGTGCCTCGTCCGTTCCCTGTGCGGGCGAGGATGTCGATGCCGCCCCGGCCGGGGCGCGGATTTCCATGGTCACTGGCCGTGATCCCGGTGGTCATGGGGAAGCGACAGTTCAGACCGGGGAGCATGACGGGCCTTATGTACCGGACAGGCTTATTGCTTCCGCCGGCAAACGCGGCAATGAGCGCCGATTCCACGCGGTGCTCCTCATTTCCGGCCGAGGCGCCGCTGCGGCGGGGGTGCATTTTTCTGAAATAGCTGCGGAATTCGGAAGCGGAGCTACTGTCCCAAGGAGCCGTCAACGGCGCCGCAAGTATTTTCGACTCCGGACTGCCGTCACTGAAATCTCTCAGATTCTTGGCGGCCTTCACCGGCGTGATTTCCAAAGTCACTTCACCCGTGTCACCCACAAGGATAGTCCCCACTGACTGCCCCAGATAGCGGAGATCGAATGCCACATTGCCGGATGCCTTCTTTGCCTCTCCGATGGTGATGTAAACTTCAAACGGCGCCCAGCCGCGAAATTTTGCGCGGACCGCCCGCAGATGCGCGGCACGTTTGGGATTGCTGATTTTTGCAGCGTACGCCAGATAATCCTGAATGAACGACAGTTCAATATTCCTGTCTGCTTTATCAATCTCGCCGCGAATCGCCTGCGTGAGTTCGCTCTGTGTCAGCATCAAAGTTATCCCCCCATCCTGCTCGTCTTTTGGAATTGGACTTAATATAGCATATTTTCAATATAGACACAATCGGTCAGGAGGAAGATATGAAACTCACCATACACCGTGGTACCCATCAGATCGGCGGCTGCGCAACCGAAATCAGCACCGCTGACACCCGCATATTCATCGACTTTGGCAGCGAACTTCCCGGCCCGGACGGGGAGACACGGGAGGAGACGCTCTCCATTCCCGGACTGACCGTGGGAGCCCCCGACTGCGACGGCGTGTTCTTTACCCACACCCACGGCGACCACATTGGTAATATTCACCGGATCCTGCCGGAGGTACCGCTATACATGGGCGCAGCCTCCCGCGAAATTAGCAAGGTGCTGAATGAGGAACTGGCCCGGCGCTGCGACCGCAGCGCGGAGCTGGCTGCCATTGAGCGAGCGAGAATCTTTTCTCCCGGCGAGGCAATTCAGATTGGTGATGTCAAAATTACGCCGCTACGGGTGGACCACTCGGCGTTTGATGCCTATATGTTCCTTGTGGAGGCCGACGGCGTGCGCCTGCTCCACACCGGCGACTTCCGCGACCATGGATACACAGGCAGGAAGCTGGCTGGCGTTTTGGAGAAATATGCCGGTCAGGTGGACTGGCTGGTCACCGAGGGGACTATGCTCTCCCGCGACGGCGAGGGGGTCATGACCGAACAGGAGCTTGAAAAAAAGGCGCGGCGCATTATGGCGGAGAACGAGCGGGTGTTTGTCCTCTGTTCCTCCACCAACATTGACCGCATCCGGGCCTTTTACCGCGCAAAGCCCAAGTCGCGCCCGGCTGTCTGCGATCGCTACCAGAAGAAGGTGCTCAACACGGTGGAAGCCAATGCACCCGGATGGTTAAAGGGCTACGATTTCAGGTATGTAATCCCCAATACCCGGATGAACCATCTCCTCCACGACTGGATGGAAGAGCAGGGCTTTTTGATGTTTGTCCGTGTGAACCGCTATTTCCGGGAGTTTATGAGACCGTATCAGGGGAACTGCAAAGTGATCTACTCCATGTGGAGAGGCTATCTGGAAGGCCCGTGTAGGGACAGCCGCCTCGCCGATTTTCTCGCGGGATACGATGTTGAGTATCTCCACACCAGTGGTCATGCCACACGGAATGCTCTGCGCAAGGTCTATGAACTGGTACAGCCTCGCCAGGGTGTCATCCCCATGCACAGTGAGGCGCCGGAACAGTTCAAGGATCTTGTTCCGGAGAACCGACTCGTCTTCCTCCAGGATGGTCAGGCGTTCAAGTTGTAGGCCCCTGCCTGACCATACCGGACTTATCTTGGCTGACATTGTATCTCTTCTTTTCAAATAGTCGTGGGTGCCTATGGGACACCCAATGCAGAAAGACTGTCTTATGAAACGCTCTGCGTGTTCATAAGACAGTCTTTTTTGCTCAATCCGCTTACTGATTATTAGTGGGTTTAGGCGCAAAGACCATATTTATCTTTTCGAGGATATCTTCAGGGCGGTTGTATGTGAGGTGAGTATAGATATCGAGTGTAATTTTGGCGCGCTCATGGCCGGCGAGGTATTGGACAGTTTTTACATCTACACCCTTGAGCAGCAGGTTGGTGATGTAGGTATGCCTAAGAATATGGGGCGTCACCTCGAAGTCAATAGAATACACAACATCTGGATTATGCCTCGCGTGCTCACCTTTGACTGCCTCAAATGTTATCTTAGTTTTCTTTCCATTAGCATAGCGGACGTAAGTCCGTGTTCCCACAGTCCGCTTATCAATGTACTTCCACAAACGCTGAAACTGGGATTCCGCCAATGCTGTTCCATCTTCGTTTCCAATGACAAAGTCCGACTTGGATTCTTTTTTAGCCGCCATCAGGCATTCGACCAACTGCGGTGGAATCGGGATTATTCGCTTGCTTGCCTTTGTCTTCAACCGCTCTTCCACTACAGGCCGATTATGAACAAAGCGGCAGGCTCTCTTAACCATGATTGACGGCGTACCAGAGAGAGTAACACAGTCCCATTTCAGGCCAAGGATCTCCTCCCTCCGCAGCCCGGCATATATTCCAATCATGCAGAAGACATATGCTCTTGTACCCTTAACTGCATTTAGAAGCGTTTCGACTTGCTCGTCCGTCAATGCCTGCCTTTCTTTTGGTTCACGGCCACCGGCGTGCATTCGAGGACATGGATTCTCACAAATTACACCATTTTCAAAAGCATTCGTAAATATTTGCTTGGTGAGCATATAGGTTTTGTCATGTATCGATTTGCTAAAGGTTGCGACGCATTTCATCATACGTTTGATGTCATCTGGCCTCACGTCACGCATCCTGAGCCCTTCCATGGAAGGCTTTATGTGGCAATTGATGACGCTCTTGTAATCGACAAACGCACCGTAGGTCAGGTGGCCCTCTTGAAGGTCGATCCAGTAATCGGCATAGTCACAGACAAGGGGATTTTCTCGATTATCACCATAGACTCTCAAATCCTCCATGAACTCCTCAATCTTCGATTCAAGTTCCTGAGGAGTTTTTCCATAGAGTGCAGAATACTTCCCATCTCGCCCCTTGACCCTCTTGCGATAGAGCTGCTTGCTCTCTACAAATTCATAGATTGGTTTTTTAGGCCTTGCCATCTCAAGTCCTCCTTGTGTTTCGCTCCATTCTGGTGTACGGAGGAGCACAAGAAGTGACAACACCTGAGATGCGGAAAATATTTTGAAAAAATACAGCAAAGGGGGGCGAACAGCCCCCCCCCTTTTTCTCCATTCATTATGAGAGGCAAATTTCCGGGGGTTTTATACCGGCCCAACAAATACCTCTCCTACGCATGCCCCTATCCTCAGTGCCGGGGTCATCTGGTTTCTGGTTCGATTTCTGCGGCCACTGTTCCTCCAAGCTCTAATGGAACTGCGCCGGGGCTGGTGGCTCATGTGCCTGGTAATGGCGATATACTATGTCATCATCATATACCTGATTCCTGGCTATGTCGGTTTCGAGCGGAGCAGCACGATTCTTAAACCCGCCATTTCCCTGCTTATGGCAGGGGTCTATTCCATCCTGATGTTTCACTTCACCAGCATCAAAGGGAGATGGAGGCACGGCACAGCGCACAGCTGTCGGCCTTGCAGCTGTCCGCTCTTCAGAGCCGGATGGAAGCGGTGAAGGCAGCGGAGGACGCCATCCGTACGGAGCGCCACGACCTGCGCCACCGGCTTCAGGCCGTTACAGAACTGGTATCGCGTGGAGACAAGAAGTCCGCGCTGGAGTTTCTGGACGCTGCCCAAAAGCGGCTGGATGAGCACAAGGAGATCCGCTGGTGTCGCCCTCCCGTGCTGGACGCGGTGTTTTCCTCTTGCTTTGACCAGGCTCAAAATCAAGGGATCTCCGTGGAGGCAAAGCTTTCTCCGCCTAGCACCCTGCCGGTGGATGAGGGCGAATTGGCCATCGTCGTGGCAAATGCCCTGGAAAATGCCATTCACGCAAATCTCTCGTTGCCCCGAAAACAGCGAAAGATCCGGTGCAAGATGGTGGGGACGCCTGGTGTCATGCTGGAACTCACGAATCCTTGTACTGCCAATGTCACCTTTGACAGCAACGGTCTTCCGGTAGCACAAAAGGAGGGACACGGTCTGAGGTACATTCCATCTCTGCTTTTTGCCAGAAAAACGGAGCCGTCTGCCAGTTTGACCTGACAGACGGTTGGTTCCGGTTGAGGTTGGTGCTCTAATGTACAAAGTTTATGTTTATCATCTAATATCCTGTTTTTAGCTACGATGGGCATTTTGTCATTCTTTTTCTCGCCCGGCCAACCCGAACTGCGAGCAACTGGTGCAATTGAGCCAGATGCTCTCCGAGGACGAAGGCTATAGCACTACGCTGCCGCCTTTATATGTTCGGGGCTATTTCTGCTGCTTGGCATTCTCGTCGCGTTGCTGTCCCTGGAAGCCAGAGCAGCCATTGGAACGCAACAGCTCCGGATGCTGCGGCATCTCAGCGCACTGGTGGTGAATGTGTGGATGTCTATGGATTTGGCGGTGCTCTAGATGGTACATATCAGCGGCGCAATATGCATGTATTGGCCACGCCGCTTTTTATGGTCCAGTTCTAGCGCAGTATGATGGGCAGGGATAACCGTCTGCTGCAGATTCTAATAGCCTGGCCCCATTCCGAATTTGATCAGGAGACATGGCTGATGCCAGGCAGGTTTGGCGTACTTGACTTGCGATGTGTACTTTATTGTCCATCCCCTATCTTTGTCTACAGCGTACTAAAATCGCCTTCGTTCACTAGTTTTCCCAAATAGAAATCAGAGGGCATACGGCTTTCTAAGTTGACCCAGTTCACAATCCAGTTTGACAATTTCTTTGACCACACAGCCAGCCACAGACAGAGCTGGAACAACCGGAAAGTCTGTGCTTCAAACGCATCAAAAAGCAACCTAACTAAAAGAGAAACAGCTGTAAACCGCCAAAAAGTGTTAGAAAAAATCATTTTTCGATGTTGACGTGCGGGAGGTCACAGGTTCAAGTCCTGTATCGTCCACCAGAAAAGCCGCTGTTTCCAAAAGGAAACAGCGGCTTTTTGCTGTCTTTTCCCCCTCCGGCTCCCGGACCCTGAGGGACTTACTGCCCGAGACATTGGGTTGGATCTCGGCCCCAGGACCATCAAAACCGGCAGTTATATGCGCACTGGCGCCCTCAGCATCCGTGTTATCGGAAATAAAGGCCATGATATGCGGTTTCCTGTCTGATATTTTTCCCGCGTGGTATTTCCCCCTCAATTATGGATTCTGCTTTCCCGCTGAAATGCCGCGGCGAAAAAGCTTGCATTTTGCCGGAGAAGGGAATATACTGTACCCCAATAACAGAATAAAAAACGGGAGCTTGTGTGACAGGCTGAGAGTAAGGTATGACCTTAGACCGATAACCTGATTTGGGTAATGCCAACGTAGGGAAACAGCGGAATTCGCTTTATGGCGGGGATTATCCAGCGGGATAATCCCCGTTTTTTATGTGCTGAAAGGAGGGAAAGGGGTCGAAAAAACCGGCGGGTGGAAGGGGAGCGCCTTGCGCCTGAGAAATGCTGCGATGGGAACCCGTGTTTCGGGGTGAGAGGAGGCTAGGGAGCCTCGACCGTGCGAAAGCTGTCTACTTTCGTAATCTGATTTACGAAAAGAGTGTCAAGCCATGAACCAATCCAAAAAGATCTTCCGTATGGTATTTCTGGCCATGATGGTGGCCATCGGCGTGGTGATCTCCCCCATCCTCCGGGTGGAGGGGATGTGTCCCACCGCTCACCTCATCAACATCGTGTGCGCGGTGCTCATGGGGCCCTGGTACGCCCTGCTGTGCGCCACCCTCATCGGGATCATCCGCATGAGCACCATGGGTATACCGCCCCTGGCCCTCACAGGTGCGGTGTTCGGCGCCTTCCTGTCCGGCGTGCTCTACCGGGCGTCCAAGGGCAAGCTGATCTGTGCCGTCATCGGGGAGGTGGTGGGTACCGGTATCATCGGCGCCATCGTCTCCTATCCGGTGATGACCCTGCTGGTGCACCGGGAGGGACTGAGCTGGCTGTTCTACGTGCCCTCCTTCCTGTGCGGCACCCTCATCGGCGGCTCGGTGGCCTTCATATTCCTGCGGCAGCTGGCCCGGGCAGGGATGCTCCCCCGGTTCCAGCGGATGCTCTCCGACCGGAGCTTTGAGGAGGGGAGCAGCCCTCTGTCCAATGCCATTGCCATCGCCGCCCTGGGGGTGATCGGCTACCTCATCATCAAGATCCTCACCGGCATGGTGTTCCAGACCGCCGGCCCCCTGTGGAACTGGGCGGCCTGGGGTATGATCGCCATCTTCGTGGTCATGGCTCTGGTCTATTACCTGCTGTATGCCCAACGAAAGGGGGCGGAGGCCGGTGAGTGAGAGAATCTCCCAGATGCTCTGCACCCTGCGGGAGGCGGACCCGCTGATCCACGCCATCACCAATCCCATCTCCATTACCCAGTGCGCCAACGCCGTGCTGGCCCTGGGGGCCCGGCCCATTATGGCGGAGCACCCCCGGGAGGTGGAAGAGATCACCGCCACGGCTGCGGCCCTGCTGTTCAACCTGGGCAACATCACCGATGTGCGGATGGAGGCCATGGAGCGCTCCGCCGGAGCGGCCCGGAAGAACGGGGTGCCTGTGGTCCTGGACGCGGTGGGGGTGGCCTGCTCCCGGCTGCGCCGGGACTACGCCAACCGGCTGCTGGAGCACTTCCCGCCGGCGGTGCTCAAGGGCAACTACGCCGAGATCAACGCCCTGGCCCGGCCGGACTACACCGCCTCCGGCGTGGACGGAGACAAAGCCCTCACCCCGGCGGCGGCGGCCCGGGCCGCCGGTGAGCTGGCCCGCCGCTACGACTGCGTGGTGCTGGCCAGCGGCGCGGCCGACCTGGTGGCCGACGGGACGGGGACCACGGCCATACACAACGGCACCCCGCAGCTGGGGAGCGTCACCGGGACGGGCTGTATGCTGGGTGCCCTGTGCGCCTGCTTTCTGGCCGCCGCCTCCCCTTTGGAGGCGGCGAAGGCGGCCTGCGTCACCCTGGGGGTAGCGGGGGAAAAGGCGGCCACACCCAAGGGCAGCGGCACCTTTCTGGTGAACCTGCTGGACCAGCTCTCCACCCTGGATGGGGAGACCATCCAAGCCTGTGAACGGACGGAGGAATTTTGCAATGAAGAACCTTGATACCACCCTCTACCTGGTGACCGACAGCACCGGCCTGTCTGAGGCGGCATTTCTGGAAAAGGTGGAGCAGGCCCTCCAGGGGGGCGTGACCTTCCTGCAGCTGCGGGAGAAGGAGCGGTCCACCCGGGAGTATATCCATCTGGCCCGGAAGGTCCACGCCCTCGCCAGGCGCTACCAGGTGCCGCTGGTGGTGGACGACCGGGTGGACGTGGCCCTGGCGGCGGAGACGGACGGGGTCCATGTGGGCCAGTCCGACATGCCGGTGGAGCTGGCCCGAAAGCTCCTGGGGCCGGACAAGATTGTGGGGGCCACCGCCAAAACGGTGCCCCAGGCTCTGGAGGCCCTGGAGCAGGGGGCGGACTACCTGGGAGTGGGGGCCATCTACCCCACCACCACCAAGGTGGTCACCGTCATCACCTCCACCGAAACCCTGGGGGAGATCTGCAAAGCGGTGCCCATCCCGGTGAACGCCATCGGCGGGCTGAACCGGGACAACCTGGGGGTGCTGAAGGGCATCCCCATCGCAGGCATCTGCGTGGTCTCCGCCATCATGAAGTCTGCCGACCCCAGGGCGGCTGCGGCGGGGCTGCGGCAGGCCTTTGACGAGTTGAGAAAGGAATAACGTATCCAGCGGCACATTGGGGGCACCACCTTATGCCGCTTAACAAAACAATGCTGAACCACAAAGGAGGCCTATCCCATGAAAACAGCATTGACCATTGCAGGCAGCGACTGCAGCGGAGGCGCCGGAATTCAGGCTGATCTGAAAACCATGACCATGAACGGGGTGTACGGCATGAGCGCCATCACGGCGCTGACGGCCCAGAATACCACCGGCGTCACCGGGATCATGGAGGTCCCGCCCGATTTTCTCCGGCAGCAGCTGGACATGATCTTTTCGGATATCCGCCCCGACGCGGTGAAGATCGGCATGGTGTCCGGCGGGCCGCTCATCGAGGCCATCGCCCAAGCCCTGACGGACTGGAAGGCGGAGCATATCGTGGTGGACCCGGTGATGGTGGCCACCAGCGGCTCGGCCCTGATGGAGACGGAGGCTGTCTCCGTCCTGAAGGCCAGGCTGCTGCCCCTGGCCGACCTGGTCACCCCCAACATCCCGGAGGCGGAGGTACTGTCCGGGCTGACCATCCGGAGCCGGGGAGACATGGAGGCGGCGGCCAGGGCCATTTCTCAGGCCCACGGCTGCGCCGTCCTGGTGAAAGGCGGCCACAGCGTCAGCGATGCCGACGACCTGCTGTACGCCGATGGTCAGGCCAGATGGTTTCCGGGGAAGCGGATCGACAATCCCAACACCCACGGCACCGGCTGCACCCTGTCCTCCGCCATCGCGTCCAATCTGGCCAAGGGCTTTACCCTGGAGGAGTCCATCCAGAGAGCCAAGGACTACATCTCCGGCGCTCTGAGCGCCATGCTGGATCTGGGGAAGGGCAGCGGACCTATGGCCCATAACTTTGCTTTGCGCGGAATTTTTGCCGAAGAAAAAGAATCAGTCTGAAAGGAACGATCACTATGAGAGAATATGCCACACAGATGGAAGCGGCCCGGAAGGGGATCGTCACCCCTGAGATGAAGGCGGTGGCCGCCAAGGAGTACCGCACGGAGGAGGAGATCCGGGACCTGGTGGCCCGGGGCCAGGTGGCCATCTGCGCCAACAAGCTCCACACCTGCCTGGACCCCAACGGCGTGGGCTCCATGCTGCGCACCAAGATCAACGTGAACCTGGGTGTGTCCCGGGACTGCAAGGACTACGATGTGGAGATGGAGAAGGTCATGGCCGCCGTCCGCATGGGGGCGGAGGCCATCATGGACCTGTCCTCCCACGGCAACACCCAGCCCTTCCGCCAGAAGCTGGTCCGGGAGTGCCCGGCCATGATCGGCACCGTGCCGGTGTATGACAGCGTCATCCACTACCAGCGGGACCTGGCCACCCTGACCGCCCAGGACTTCATCGACGTGATCCGCCTCCACGCCCAGGACGGGGTGGACTTCATCACCCTCCACTGCGGCATCACCCGCAAGACCATCGACCAGATCAAGACCCACAAGCGGAAGATGAACATCGTCTCCCGGGGCGGCTCCCTGGTCTTTGCCTGGATGAGCATGACGGGGGAGGAGAACCCCTTCTACCAGTATTTTGACCAGATCCTGGACATCTGCCGGGAGTACGACGTGACCATCTCCCTGGGGGACGCCTGCCGGCCCGGCTGCCTGGCCGACGGCAGCGACGTGTGCCAGATCGAGGAGCTGGTGCGGCTGGGCGAGCTGACCAAACGGGCCTGGGCCAGGGACGTGCAGGTAATGGTGGAGGGTCCCGGCCATATGCCCATGGACCAGATCGAAGCCAACATGAAGCTCCAGCAGACCATCTGCATGGGGGCCCCCTTCTATGTGCTGGGCCCCATCGTCACCGACATCGCCCCGGGCTACGACCACATCACCTCCGCCATCGGCGGGGCCATCGCGGCGGCCTCCGGCGCGGCCTTCCTGTGCTACGTCACCCCGGCGGAGCACCTGGCCCTGCCCAACGTGGAGGACGTGAAGCAGGGCATCGTGGCCTCCAAGATCGCGGCCCACGCGGCGGATATCGCCAAAAAGATCCCCCACGCCCGGGACCTGGACGACGCCATGGCGGATGCCCGGCGGAGCTTCGACTGGGAGAAGCAGTGGGAGTGCTCCATTGACCCGGAGACTGTCGCCGCCGGGCTGTTCTGTCGTAAAATAGACGGGCTGTTTTGTCGGCCGTAGCCGGGCGGCGGTGTCCGGCGGCCGGTGCGTTTTGTTGCCGCCGGGCTGTTTTGTCGCATAAAAGAAGGGAGAGGCCGGAGCCACTCCCTTCTTTTCAGTATTCAGGAAACCTCGCCCTCCAAGACGAGCTGCACCATCCGGTCATCAATAATAGCCCGGCGGTTTTGGTATGCGTAGACAAGGGACTGGGTACAAGCCCGGTTAATCAGCCGTGGGATGCCGGAGGAAAAAGAGTGGACAGCTTTCATGGCGTCCTCGGAAAAGATTGCGTTGGGGTGTCCGGCATAGGCCAGTTGCTTCTCAATGTAGGCTTTTGTCTGGGAAAAGTCATACGGGATTAGGAAACACTGGATATCAACCCGGTGTAGAATAGCCCGGTATGCGTGCAGCTTCAGCTTTTCCCAGAGTTCAGTCTGCCCGGCCAAGATCAGCGCAAGGGGATTTTCAGAGTCCATCCGGTAGTTGAGCAGGAAGCGGATTTCCTCCAGCATCTCTTTGGAGAGAAGGTGGCCTTCATCCACAATCACCACCAGCTTCCTGTGCTCCACGCCCCGCATAATTTCAATCTGGTGGTGCAGCAGATTCCGGGCATCGCCCCGGTAAAACCTTGTTTCACACCCCAGTTGTTCCAGCAGTCCATTGTAGAAATGCCGTGGCGTGAGCTTGGATTCAGAGAGATACAGGACGGAGTATTCCTGCCCATCCAGAACACTTTTCAAGCGGCGCAGGGCGGTCGTTTTGCCTGTGCCTGGGTCTCCAATCACAAGGGCAAAAAGCTGGCGGCTGGCTGCGTAGAGAAGGCGGTTGTGGATTTCCTCGGTGTCCTGGTCCGTGTAGAGGTCGCCCACCGGGATGCCTCGTATAAACGGCGTCTTTTCCATCTCAAAAAATTCTTCGTACACGCAGCTCACCCTTTCTCAATTTCGGAAGTATAAGAAATAGCCCTCCTGCGCTGCTTTTCTCGGTGCTGCTCAGCGAGCGCGTCCAGAAGCCGGGAATGCTCAACAGGGATACGCTCAACCTCTTTTCTCTTTGGCCTGGGGGCCACATGCTCACCAACTACAATTTGGTGTACCTGGAACGGTGAGCAGGTCGAGCTTTCAATCGTGAGCACATCTGTGCAGGCCGGGTCGTAGACCACATCCACCTGCTGCCCGGCAAAGACTACGCCCAAATCATACCGCTTCCCGCCAAAACTAATCACGCCGCTCTTGTCTGCCTTGCGGGTTTCGCAGCGGAGGAAGGCCCTTGCCATGAGTGCCTTGTCCACAAAGCGGGGAGGCATGGAGTCAGACTTAAAAGCAATCTCCGGGGTCGTACCCAGGGCGCTGTGGGGCCTGGAATGGTAGCACTCGTTCAGCCATGCGTTAAACTGCGTATTCAGCTCCTGCAAGCTCTCGGGAGGGTGTAGAGCAGCCTCGGCCAAAAAGGCATCCAAAGTCTGGTTGAAACGCTCCTGCTTGCCCTTGCCCTGCGGGTTTCTGGGTTTCGCATATAGTAACCGGATACCAAGAAGTCCACAGGCTCGCTTCATCCAGTGGGTGCGGTACTGGGTGCCGTTGTCAAAGTAGAGCCGCCTGGGAAGCCCAAATTTGGTCATGGCCTTTTGCAACGTGTCCTCCACAATGCCCTGCTCCATGTTCCCATAGAACTCACCGTGGAGGATATACCGGGTGGCATCGTCAATCAGGCAGGAAAAATAGGTCTGCGTGGGCCTCCCTCCCAGGTTAAGGGTAAGGCCATACTTAATGTCCCCCTGCCATAAATCGTGCCGGTGAGTACGCTGGAAGCGTTGGGAAGCATAACCCTTGTCGTTGTAGAGGCTCATCATGGCCGCAGAATACCCGGCCCTGCTCAGGGCATCCTGCAAAGTGGTCCTCTTTAGAAAGCCGGGCTCCGCTTTCCCCTCCAGCTCCAGGATTTTAATAATAGTCGGGATGCTCCGGCTGGGGAGTTCTCTGCGGAGCTGTATGGCCTCGTCAAGCAACTCCTGCGGGATTTTGTATTTGTACTCGGCGCTCTTGCTCTGCGGTTTCAGGGCCTCAAATCCGCCTCTCAGGTAGGAAGACAGATAGCGTTCCAGCGTCCTGGGGGAGATTTGGTTTCGCTCACAGATTTCAGATCGGATTAGCCGTACACTGTCTTTGTCCAAGTTTTGGGACAAGAGGGGCGCAATCAGTGTCATCCGTTCCTCGGCAATCTCTGTGGCGAGCTTTTGGTCTTTCATATCCATACCGGCGTCGCCTCCTGTACTTTAGGATGGCATCA
This sequence comes from Flavonifractor sp. DFI.6.63, assembly GCF_024462255.1. Classification (NCBI taxonomy): domain Bacteria; kingdom Bacillati; phylum Bacillota; class Clostridia; order Eubacteriales; family Oscillospiraceae; genus Flavonifractor; species Flavonifractor sp. DFI.6.63. Next base: position 26,706 of record NZ_JANGBE010000003.1, read on the forward strand.
GTATAGACGGGATGTATTCCCTTGTCATGGCGGAACGATGCTGTTCCCAATTTCCGCTGTTTGCCACCAGCCGGACAAAACTCGCCGTCCGTCGGCGCAGGGAATGGCCGGGGTAAAATGTCGTTGGAACCTGTCCTGCTGCAATCAATCCTTCCATAATATTTTGGGCATACCAAAGAAACCACGCAAACCAGAAACGGGTGCGCAGCCAAGTCGAGGTTTCGCAAATGTGCTGGGTTTCTGTGGCCTCAGCAATCTCACAAAGGGAGTTCAGTCCATGCCGCTTGTACGGGACAATGCCTTCTGGTAACTCCCTGTGGGTCTTTCCACAACATCGGCACTCCATTACCCTCAGATGGTATTGGCGCGTATGGTCTCCATGCCGGACCTTGCGGGTACAAGTTCCATGGACCTTGAGCGGCCCTCCACAAACTGGACAGATACTGTCCTCTTTGCTAAAAATTTTAGTTTTGTCCCCATTGCGGGACATTTCAAATCGTGCTATGCTAATCATGTCTTTGGTAGACGAGAGGACGGCCCCCATAATGTCTATGAAGTGTTGCAACCACTTCATAGACATTATGGGGGCCGTCTTCACTTGTATCGGACTCAAATCAAAGAGAGCCAAGCCGTCTTCGGCCTGGCTCTCATATGAATTACTGTTTCATTAAATTGATTTCTTAGATTTTTTCCCCAAAGCAATTCCAATTAACAGGCCAATTGCAGAGGAAACAAGACCAATAAGAAAATCAAAAAATTCAGGGACAGACATAACCTCGGCAAGAAGGTATTGACTAAGTGAGAGGGTAAGTAGCCCGTAGAGTAGATATGCAACAGAAAAACAAACCGGCATCAACCAAACATATTTAGCTGGTAAATGCGCCCTACCTACAAAAATAGACGAGATAAGGGTCACAACTGGCATAACCACATATTGGACTACAATAACATGAAGCATCGCCATTTGAGAATTTTTGTAGAACAACCAGAAGGTAATTGCTGACAAGGCCCATATTATACCGTATAGCCCTACAGCTATACGCAAATGGCGATTAGCTTTCATATCTTATCACCCTTTATTCTACATCCCTGTAGGTAAGTTTGGAGCTGCTTGCAAGCTCATCCGGCATATAAAGATGGTTGGGAATGGTGCTACCATTCAAGTTAATACCTTCACTATAATACGCAGCCCATACCAACTCGGAGCAGTACCAATTGGGATTGTCTTCGTCGGCATTCAATTTAGACACTATGTTGAGATCAGGCCGCCAAGGCTTTCCAATCTGTCCAATGCAAAAGTCCACAGCCCCGCTTTTTTTCGTGCTGGATGCGTTGGTAACATAGTAGACATTGACGCCACGCTCGTCATACCGCTCATCGTCCAGCGCACCATGCGTAACCGTCGGCCAAGTAGCCTCAACAGTCCGGATATAATACAGCTTGTGAGTCGAGTCCCAATACTTACCTTCCACAATGGCGATATGGCCTACGATTGTAGCAATCCCGCCACTGGTTTCCTGAACAATGTCGCCCTTCTTCACAGTAGAGAGAATATTGTAGGTACTATAATCCGCTCTCTCAGAAGGCTCAGGGTCGGTTTCTCCAATGTTGTCGTACCACTCGCCACGGACGCTGGCACGAGTTTCAGGCTCGGGCGGGTTGGCTGCATAGAACTCTGCTGCAGCTCGTAGATTGGCATTTATTCCATCTTCCAGTTGAGGGGCAAGCTGAATTTCATACTCAACGAGTTCATCGACATACTCCTGGACGCTTTCACCAGCAAACGACTCGTACCCCGAAACAAAGTCTTCATAACAAGTCTGTACCGTAATGTCCATATCTGCCAGTTGCTCGGAGAAACCGATATAGGCATCGCTAAGGTCAGCCTCGTCCGGGCCAGAGGTAGCCATTGCGGGGAGGCTCAGGGATAAACAAAGGGAAGAGGAACTAATCTTTTCTTCATGCTCAATTTACACCCGTTCCTTTTTCGCAAGACCGATATTACCTGAACATGTTCATTTGTATAGGGTTGGGTCCCCCCCTCATGGCCAGTAAGGGGGCAACAGACAAAACCTCCAACTATACATAGAAATTATATCAGAAGATTGTGGAAATTGCAAATACAACTTATTGAGATTATGACATTTCAAATCGGCGGCACAGACAAAACACCCCGGCTGGCCGACAAAACAGCCCGGCTATTTCCCGTCAAGTTAGGTCGGCGCTAACAGGAGACCGCCAGGGCCATCCGGGCGGACCGGGCCCCGGAGCATGAGGACAGCTGCTCCATGTGCGGCAAGTTCTGCGCGGTGCGCAGCATGAACAAGGCCCTCAGCGGGGAGTATATTGATATCCTATAAAGCGTCAGCACTCAGCGTGCTTCCATGCAGGAGCCGCGGGAGCGGGGCAAGGCATATTGCTGACCGGTCCTTTTTGATAACAGTGTGCCAGAGGGCAATATCAGAAACGTCAAAATTCGGCCCTGACTTGCAAAGGGTCACAGGTCTAAGTCCTGTATCGTCTGCCAAAACAATCCCCCGAAGTCCTGCGGCTTCGGGGGATTGTTTTGCCCAAGGCCCGGATAGAGCCTCCAGTCAGTTGACAGCACAGACTTTCCGCTTGAATACCGCACATGTACACAGAACATTTTCTCCTGCAGTTCATATGCCTGAGCAGACACAACGGGCAGCCACTTTCGGCAGTTTGGCCTGGCAATCCGCTTGCTCGGCACTGGCAGCCTTATAAGATAAAACTGCACCCTGCCTGTTATTCGGAAAACGTTTCAACAAGCAGGGTGCAGATTTTTCGTTCTGTCTCTTGGGCTGTTTAAATCTCCTTTATAGCCGCATTGCACATGAAAGGGCCGTGACCTAGTTTAAGTGCGGCTTTCAGAGCGAATTTTCTCACTTTCTTATTGTCTGACCAAACTTACTATGGATTGCGGCCGGTCTTCGGAGTATCATAGAGGCGCTTTATTAACGGCGGATCAGGAGAACCGCCACGTCATTCACATTGGTTCCCGTCGCACCGGTATGCAGCAGGCCATCACATAACTTCAGGGCATGGTAGGAGTCATTATTTTTCAACACGTCAAAAATCTGTATCCCCTTTTTCCCCAAATCATCTTTTGTTTGCCCGGTTACGAATCCCCCCGCCGCATCGGTCGGACCATCTGTCCCATCGCTGCCTATAGAAAACACCGCCGTATCGCGCAGTCCAGCAATGCCCTCTGCAGCGGATAAGGCTAGTTCTTGGTTGCGCCCGCCCATACCGGAACCAGTCAGGTGAACCACCGTTTCCCCGCCGGCTAAAAATGCCAAAGAGCGATCAGTATTTTGGTGCGCCCGCGCAATGGCTGCCAAAAAGGCTCCTGCTTCTCTGGCTTCACAGTTTAAACTGTCTGTAAGAATATAGGGCATATAACCCAACGCATTACAGGCCTCCGCCGCTGCCGCACACAGTTCCCGTACACTGCCAGTAACTATTGTTTCCACATTCCCCAGGGTTTTGGGTGTCTCCATTCTAAAGCAGGCTTCAATTACAGGGGAAAGGGAAATGCTATACTTGCCGGCAATCGCTTTGGCATGACTGCTGGTGGACGAGTCAGGGTAGGTTGGGCCCGAGGCAATCATGTCCAGCGGATCTCCAAGAATATCAGACAAAACTATAGACAGCACAGAAGCCGGAGCGCAGTGCTTGGCAAAACGTCCGCCCTTAACGGCAGAAAGCCGTTTGCGAATGGTGTTTATCTCCACAATATCTGCTCCACAGGCCAGAAGTTGGCGAGTGATGTCCTGAAGCTCTCCCTGGGGCACTAAAGGAGCCTCAAATAGGGCCGAGCCCCCGCCTGACAAGAGGAAAAGCACCAAATCATCCTTGCTCAGTCCTTCGGTAAGGGCGAGAGCCTCCTCTGTGGCAGAGAAAGATTCCTCATCCGGTACGGGGTGCCCCGCCTCACGAATACGCAAGTTTCCGATAGGCCCGTGAGAATACCCATACTTGGTAATCACAATGCCTCCGCTTAACCGTGCTCCTATACAACTATAGGCCGTATAGGCCATGGACCACGCCGCTTTGCCCACTGCCACCAATATAACTCTCCCAGGCGGAAGTTTTCTCCCTGACAAAGCACGACGGACTGCAGCATCGGGCTGAACAGCAGCAATAGCCTGACGAACAATTTGGTCGCAGTCACTTCTCAGCCTCATATAATCTGTCTCCATTCTGTCCCACTGTTCAGTGTCTAAAGCAGCCCTGCAGAAGCCATGGAACGGCGGAATCCTTCTTTGACTGCCCCTTCTGGCGTGGGCAACGTGGGCCGATAGGGCAGACCCATGTCCCGCCCGCGCAGCATGGACATATCCTTGGCCGCAACAGGGAAGCTCGCCGGATCCATAGCAAGGCGAACCGGGTTAAGTTTAAACTGGGCCTCCAAGCTGCCTCTCAGATCACCGGCAATAAACTTGTTGTATACGTCCGTGATTAACTCCGGCATGAAATTAGCCGCAGTACATACCCCACCCACTGCACCGTAGCACAAGCTGGCATATAACAATGTATCCTTTCCGCCAAACACTTTGAATCCTGTATCCCTTGTTCGGCAGATAAATTCAGAGGTAAGCGTAATGTCTCCGCTGGTGTCCTTCATTCCCACAATATTGGATACCGTATGAGCCAGCTCATCCACTAAATCCGCAGTAAGTGTGTAACCCACCCGTCCTGGATTATTGTAAAGTAAAACCGGCACATCAGGCACACTCTCGGCAATGGTTTTAAAATGGAGATACAGTTCCTGATAAGTTGGTTTTAGAAACATAGGCTGGAGCACACTGATGCCGGCAGCAGCATTTGCTACCGCCATCCGGGCCAGATGGCAGCACTTCTTGGTGCTGATAGCGCCAATGCCGAAGTAAACCGGAACCCGCCCTGCAGCCTGGTCCACCATGATTTTCAGGCCTCGCTCCATCTCGTCTTCTTCCACCATGTAGAATTCTCCGTTACTGCCGAAGGCCAGGATGCCGGACACGCCGCCGTTAATAACGTAGTCCACTTGGTCCCGAAGTCTGGCCTCATCAATACGCTCCATTGCATCGATCGGGGTCAAAATGGGCACCACCACACCCTTGATAAAATCCGTATTCATGGCAGTTTCCTCCTGCTCCGCCGGGTCGGCCCTTACAAGGAGTCGATCCCGGTGAGCTTTTTATAGTACTTGATGATGGAACTGTGGTCATCCTGACCGCAGCCGTTATTATGGAGCCACTGAAAAATTTCCTGAACAGCAGCTGTCATAGGCAGCGGGGAGCCCACGGTATGGGCGCAATCCAGCGCATTGTTCAGGTCTTTGATGTGCAGATCGATCTTAAAGCCAGGCTTATCGTTGCCCTCAATCATCATCGGAGCTTTGGCGTTCATGACGGTGGACCCGGCTAATCCGCCTCTGATCGCTTCAAACACCAGCTGGGGCTCCACGCCGGCCATTTTGGCCAGAGTCATGGCCTCGGAAAGCGCTTGGATGTTGCAGGCAACAATAATTTGGTTGGCCAGTTTGGTGGTGTTTCCGGCGCCCACATCTCCACAGCGCACTACGGAAGCGCCCATGGCGCCCAGCAGACTTTTATACTGGTCAAAGACCTCCTGCTTGCCTCCCACCATAAAGGACAGCGTGCCGTCAATAGCCTTGGGCTCACCGCCTGAAACGGGAGCATCCAGCATTTCGATGTTCTTCTTGGCTAACTCGGCAGCAATTTCCTTAGAAGCTACAGGGTTGATGGAGCTCATGTCAATAAATACAGACCCAGGCTTCATATGGGCCGCTACCCCATCCTCGCCTAACATTATGGACTTTACCTGCGGGCTGTTTGGTACCATGGTAAGTACCACGTCACAATTCTCGCCGATCTGGGCATTGGTGGCGGATTTGGCACCAGCAGCTACAATTTCATCCACAGCGGCCTGGTTCAAATCACTGACAGTCAGGTCATATCCCGCCCTCAGCAAATTCTTTGCCATGGGCTTGCCCATAATACCAAGTCCGATTAGTCCTATTTTCATTATAATTCCTCCTTACCGTACTGCTGCAAATTGCTTGACAGGCCTGAAAACAAACTGCTTATTCCCTCATTGCGCACGTTTGGCTGCAGACGCTGCTCCGACCCTCCAGATATGGCGCCGGAATCACAGCCTTACCCATCAACTTCTCAGCAGGTATAGGTCAATACCCGCAGCACGTCTCCGTTCGGATCAGGCGTGCACTTCAGTGCAGTTAGCTTTTTTATTCTTCAAAAGGATGAACCGTAATGTAGCCCCCGCACGGATTCCCTACCGCTACATGCATTTCCTTGGTGTCGAGATCATTGACTGTAGAAAAATTGGTGGCACAATGGGGCAGATGCTGACAAACAGAAGCAGGATAATTGACTTCATGGTCGGACAGGATATTCATAATATCCTGGACGCCCAACGCATTACCCTGGAGATGTTCGGCCAGATAGTCCAGCCGGAAAGAACGCAGTTCATCCTGAGGATAGATATCCATTTGCCGATAAGGCGCACGGGGCATATGCGGGTGCTTATAATGATTGGCATGAGAAATAATCCCATCCTTCATGTAAAGCATGGCATAACTCTTATATTCCATCTCCAGACAGACCATCTCACCTTCCGTACTGCAGACCATCAAATTGTTGCAGGTGGCCACTCTGCTCATGGCAGCGGCCTCTACTGCAGCGGGGAAATTATCCTGGTCCATTATAGAACGGTAAACAAACTGAAGAGGCAGTCCGTCAAAATCGATGGGAGAATTGCAGAAGAGGGTATTTCCTCCCAACCCGATTCCGGCAGAATTTATACCTGCCATGCGGCAAATTAGTCCCGCTTCTCCAATCCAGGCAATACTGGGCTTATCAATTTGATGGGCAATAACAAAGACCATCGCATCTCTCTGCTCAGGGGGCGCATCCCAATTCTGCCCATAAATAGTTGTACCTGTGGCTGTGCGGGTATGGTTGATTCCAACCACAGAGCAGCCGCCGCCCAACCGCAAAGCGCGGCCAAGGTTCTCTCCCTGGCAGCGGCCAAATTGCTGGCCCAGTTCTGTGCGGCAGTTCAGCGTAAAGATATCCTCAAAGGTATGGCCGGAGCCATCTGCGATACCCTGAATTTCTTCCAGATAAGCAGGATAGCGGTCTTTTACCGCCGGAAGAAACGCTGCGGCTACTTTTACGCAGACATCCCACTCCTGACCTACAGTTGTTTTCACGCTGTTCTTTAAATTCTCCAGCATGATATTGATTTGTTTTTTGGCGCCTGACCCGTGGGCAAACCCAATTTCATAGTTTGAACCCTTGGCTCTAATAACCGGAATCTTTTCTTTGAGTTCTTTCAAAGACATGATTCATTCCTCCCTATATCTACCGTCATTATTCTCCAGCGTAAATCCTGGGGCGCCGGTCCATCCAAGGTTTTGCCCGCTCGAGCTGCGCCGCCAGGCACAATACCAAGCTGTCCTCTCCAACTCTGCCATCCAGTTCAATCCCGATCGGCAGTCCGCTCTCGCTTTGCTCCAGCGGGACGGTAATGGAAGGTTGTCCCGTTACGTTGCACATTGCTGTGTTCCCGGACCATCTTCTCCGCTCCAGAACCCAGTCATGCACAGACATATTGGGTCTGGAAAAAGGATTGTAAATGCCTGCCTGCAACGGAAGAATTCCCATTGTGGGGCTAACCAGGATATCATATCCTTCCATAAATCGTCCTACATCCCGCATAACCTTTGTCAGCTCATTCCTGGCAGACACGTATGCTTCAGCCGTTACGCCCTTGGCCTCCAGATAGGCCTTATAGACCAAGGGCTCCAGGGTCTTTTCATTGACAGGCAGGCCAGAGCCCCTTGCAATGCGCTCAATCCAGGCGTTGGTACCAACCGACTGAATGAGAATTCGCGCCTCATGGTAGTGAATATCCAGCGGAGGGTAATCCTCTATACAGGTGTGTCCCAGGCTTTCAAGCAGTCCTACAGCATCTTTGACCGCACGTACGCACTCTGGGTTCTCATACTCTTCCCCATATGGTGTGCGGGTCATATAGGCTATGCGCAGCTTGGGCGGGTCTCTTTGAATGACCTGGCTGTATGGTGTCTGCGGCCGGGGAGCAGTACCATACCAGCCAGGGTCGGGGCCCTCTACTGCGTCCAGCATAGTCGCCGTGTCCCGTACAGAACGAGTCATGACAAAATCCACCGCCTGGCCGGGATCACCGCCGTCCGGCCCAGTTGGAATACGGAAGCGCGTCGGCTTCAGCCCCACCAAGCCGCAGGCCGCTGCAGGCATACGGATTGAACCGCCCCCATCGCTTCCCTGGCCCATCGGCACTGCACCTGCCGCTACAATCGCTGCCGTTCCGCCGCTGGAGCCGCCGGAAGTCAGGTCCGGATTCCAAGGATTTCTTGTCACGCCATTCCGGATTGTCTCCGTGGCGTTATTCCAGCAGAATTCAGGACAAGCTGCAGTAGCAATCACAACCACACCAGATTTTTTTAGACGGGCGCCCAGTGTGCTGTCATGATCGGTCACAATACCATTGCCTGACAGACGAGTTCCCAGCGTACAGGGGATCTCTTTCATAAGTCCCCCTTCATCCTTGATCACAAAAGGCACGCCACAGAAGGGGGCCTCCAGGTCAATCCCTTTTTCCAGCTGTTTTTTTGCGAGTGCATAATTTCTTGTCACGATTGCGTTAAGTTGAGGGTTAACCTGTTCAACCGCCATAATCGCAGCATCCAGCGCTTCTTCTGGTGCAATCTCTTTTTTCCGAATAAGCTGGGCCAGGCCTGTAGCGTCCAGCTGTGCATATTCAGATACTTTCATACTCGTATCTACCTTTCTGCATAACAGGTATTTTCAAAAATTGAGTAACACTCAAGTTTAGCCGTCAATGCCAGTTACCGTTGCGTCTTTCATCCTTTCGCGGGATTTGTCAGCAAAATGGCACGCTACACAGTGGCCCGGAGATACCTCTTGCAGAGGCGGAGCCTCCTGGAAGCAAATCTCCTGGCTCATCCAGCACCTCGATGCAAAGCGGCAGACCGGTTTGGGATCAATAGGACTGGGAACATCGCCTTTGAGCACGATACGCTTCACCTTATGGTCCACATCCACCTTTGGAATCGCAGACAGCAATGCAATAGAGTATGGATGCCGGGTGTCGCTGAAAAGGTCTTCCTTGCTGGCCAGCTCCACAAGTTGTCCCAGATACATCACTGCGATACGATGAGAGATGTGCTTAACCACACTTAGATCATGGGAGATAAACAGGTAGGAGAGGTGCATCTGCTCCTGAAGGTCCATCAGAAGGTTGATAATTTTGGCCTGTACCGAAACATCCAAAGCAGAAACCGGTTCGTCACACACAATAAACTCCGGATGCAGGCTCAGTGCCCGGGCAATTCCTACAACCTGTCGTTTGCCCCCGTCCAGTTCATGGGGGTATTGCAACAACATATCCGTTGAAATACCCGTTGTCTCACAGAGTTGGTTGATGGTATCAGACAGTTGCTGACGGGTACAGGTTTTGTGGATTTTATATGACTCCGCCAAAATATCCTTGATCCGTTTCTTTGGGTTCAGCGAGGAATAGGGGTCCTGGAAAATAATTTGCATCCGCTTACGCAGTTCCATATCTTCGCTTCTGCCCCGGGTCTGAAAAATGTTTTTTCCATCCATCAGCACCTGTCCGCTGGTCGGGCGCTGCAAGCGCATCATAACTGTTCCAACAGTACTCTTTCCACAGCCGGATTCACCAACCAGCCCCAGGGTCTCACCATGTTTGACCGAAAAGCTCACGCCATCAATAGCATGAAGGAAGCTCTTATCTCCGACTTTGAAGTATTTTTTAAGATCTTTTACCTGAATGAGGTCGCTCTCCTGGCCTTCAGCGGCCTTCGTGCTGATCTGCTCCACGCCTATCCCTCCTTGTGACACCAGCAGGCAACGTAGTGATTTTCTGTAATCTTTGTCAGCGGAGGATAGCCATTTTCACATTTCTCGCAGCATCTATCACACCGCGGCCCAAAGCTGCACCCCTGCGGCAGATGGTAAGGGTCCGCCACCGCGCCGCGAATAGCCATCAGCCTGTCCTTGCTGTCCTCCAACGTGGGAATTGCCCCCAAAAGTCCTCTGGTGTATGGATGCAGCGGATTTTTAAATACCTCTTTTACGGAACCATATTCGATAATCGTGCCGGCATACATAACCGCTACGTTGCGGCACAACTCGGAAATAATACCCAGATTATGAGTAATCATCAGCAGCGAGGTATCATATTTCTGTTCCAATTCTTTTATTAGCTCCAATATCTGGGCCTGAATGGTTACATCCAGTGCTGTCGTAGGTTCGTCGGCAATCAGCAGTTCCGGGTTACAGGCCAGCCCAGCCGCAATACCAATGCGTTGGCGCATTCCGCCAGAAAACTGGTGAGGAAAATCTTTGATCCGGTCGGCTCGGATTCCGACCATTTCCATGAGCCTGCCCGCCTCCTGGAAAGCCTCCTTGTTCCGCATATGCTGATGCTTCCGCAGAACCAGTGCCAGTTGTTCGCCCACCGTAAAAACCGGATTAAGCGAGGTAAGCGGATTTTGAAAAATCATGGAGATATTGTTTCCCCGCAGATTTTGCATCTGTTTTTCGGAGTAGGTAGCCATATCTACGCCTTTGTAATAAATGCTGCCGGATACAACTTTCGACACTTTCGGCTGCAGAAGGCGGAGGATCGCCAAAGCCGTGCTGGTTTTTCCGGCCCCCGCTTCACCTACCAAGCCAAGGGCCTCGCCCTTGCGAATCGTCAGATTCAAATGATTGATCGCTTGTTTGACACCCAGCTCTGTCCAAAACTCAACGCTCAGGTCTTTGATGTCAAGCAAAATATCGTCAGACGCACTGTCTGCTGCCGGCGTTGGTGCAATTTTGTTGAGCTTCACCATTCCCGATACCTCCCCTTATCTCGCCTGTTTGGGGTCCAAAACATCGCGCAGACCATCGCCCAGGAAGTTGAAACCCATAACCGCCATCATCAGCGCCACGCCGGGTACAATGACCGTCCAGGGCGCCACCGCCATAAAGTCTTTTCCGGCTGCAATCATGTTACCCCAGGACGCTGTCGGAAGCTGCACACCCAAGTACAGGTAGCTCAGCGTAGACTCCGTAAGAATAACGCTGCCAAAGCAATTACTGGTACAGATAATCAGGGAAGTAGTAACATTGGGCAAGATCTGAGTGAACATAATGTGAAAATTGGTGGCACCCAGCGCGCGGGATGCCTGAACAAATTCCCGGTTGCGAATAGCCATAACTTCATTTCGGGCTACCCGGGAAAAATTCATCCAATAGCTGATAACCATAACAATCAGCAGATTGAGCATACTCGTTCCGAATATTGCCATAATGACCACACCCAAGGTCATTGTGGGTACTGCCATGGTTACTTCCGTACTTCGCATAATGATGGCGTCCAGGATTCCTCCTTTGAAGCCAGCTACAATTCCCAGAATTGTTCCAATCACAAGCGAAAGGAATGTACTGAGCAAGGCCACCTGCATGGAGGATTTGGCTCCAATGATCATGCGGGAAAGGATGTCTCTGCCCGTGGAATCTGTACCCAGTATGTAGCCCTCGGTTCCCCGAGAAAACCACTCCGGAGCCTGCAATCTGGCCTCTGAATATTCATTTGGATCATGGGGTGCGAGCTGGTCCGCAAAAATTGTTACAAAGCACAGGATCAAAACCAGCACTAGCCCCAGGATAAACTGTTTGCTGTGCAGGATTCGGCGCAGCATAATTTTTCCTTGCATAATAAGCGCCTCCTTACACTTCCCGAATTCGGGGGTCAATGAATGTAATGGCAATATCCACGATCAAATTGACCAGCGAGAACATAGCGGCAGTTACGACCAAGGTCGACTGGACAAGCGGATAATCCCGGTTGTTTACGGCGGTAACCAGCATGGTTCCAATTCCCGGAATCGAAAAAATCTGCTCAACAACCACCGCTCCAGACAGCATCGCCGCCACCTGAAGGCCATAGATGGTAATCACCGGGATCATGGAGTTGCGCAAAGCATACTTCGAGTAAACTTCCCGCTTGGAAAGTCCCCTGGCGTAAGCGCAGGTAATGTAATCCTCATTAAGCACGTCAATCATGCTGGAGCGGCCCATACGAGCTACTTGCGCACACATACGATAACCCATGGCAATAATCGGCATAATTAAGTAGGACGGTTTTGACAATCCGTAATAGCCCATAGAGGGAAGAATATCCAGCTTAATAACAAAAATCAGCAGAAGTAACACGCATACCCACACAACAGACATGGATTGCAGAATGACCACAAAGAACATCAGGGAGAAGTCCACCATACTTCCTCTTGTCACGCCGGAAAGCACACCGATGGGTACGCTGATCAGCAGTACAAATACTGCAGATATCAGAGAGACACAGATGGTTGCAGGCAGCCGTTGCGCAATGACATCTGCCACAGGCGAATTATATAGGGTCGAATGTCCCAGATCTCCTGTAAGCAGGCCGCCCAAATACCTGAAATACTGGACAACATAGGGCTGGTCCAGACCAAGCTGCTCATAGAGGGCTTGTCTCTGTTCTTCAGTCGCCGTATCCGGCAGCATTGTTGCCGTTGGATCACCTGGTGCGCAGCGCATCAGTACAAAGGACATAACGGATACGACCCAGACCACAATAAGCATATAAAGGATTCGCTTAAGTATGGATTTTAACATTGATCTTCCTCGCTTTCGTAAAACCCATTAGGGCTTGCCCCCCATCCGGCGGCAGTCTCGCCAGTACAGGCTTGGAGTTAAAACACGCCCTGGTCCTTAAATACAACGATGGGAAACAGAGCGGCCATATTCACGGAACATGGCCGCTCCGTTTTTCCTGCAAAGGCTTCCGCAAATGGTCAGGTTAACGGTAAATCAGCAGGCGGTACGCCATTATTTCCCCCAGACAGCCTCGTCCACTCGGGCATACCGGAAGTAGGGGCCAGCGCCCTTGGTTACCAGGACATTCTCCAGCCCTTCGCGGATAACGCAGTAGCTGTTGGTTGCATAGAGGCCCAGTACCGGCCCGCACTCATCATAAACGATGTGCGCCGCTTCTTTCAGCATGGCCTCCCGCTCATCGGGATCCACGGTAGTATAAGAAGTCATGATCAGATCATTGAGCTCATCATTCTGATAGTAGCTGTTGTGCGCATCATCCACAATGCGGGGAACAATGTACAGCGTATAGGGGTCTGCATCGAAAGCGCCGAGGTTGACAAAGAAGATATCATAAGCAGAGGGATCCTGACGGATTGTAACAAACTCCGCGCTGTCACAAATCTTGGTTGTAATGTTGAAGCCCACATCGGTCAGGTTCTGAATAAACACAGCCATAACATCTTCGATTGTTACAAGATCGTTGCGAGTGTACAGAACCAGTTCATGTCCGTCATAATCGGTTTTGGCCAGGTAGTCTTTTGCCAGTTCAGGGTCATAGTTGTAGCCAGGGATGGTCTCGTCATAGCCCAGCAGAGAGGGAAGGAACATACAGTTCATCTTTTCGCCGCCGCCGGCCAGGCTCAGTGCCGTATCCGTATCCAGAGCATACGCAACTGCCTTACGGGCATTGGGATCACTGAAAATCGAATCTTCAGCACAGTCAAACTGCATATAGTACATAACATCAGAGGTATAGTCGATGACCTCAACACCATCCAGCCCTTCCACCATAGGAAGCATATCGGAACGCAGGCTCTGGGCATAATCCAGGTCGCCGGAGGTAATGCCGGATACCTTAGCATTCTCCTGGTTGACAAACCAAACGTTCAGTGTGTCAATATTGGAGATAGAGTCCGGATCCCAGTAATTTTCATTGGGCGTATACCGGGCATACTGGCCATCCTGCCACTCCACAAACTTCCAGGGGCCGCTGCCGTTAATGACCCGCTCCGCAGACTGGAAGTCATCGCCATACTGCTCAATATCCTCATTGGAAAGAATCCAAGTATAAGTCAGAGAGTTCTCGAAGGTGGCAAAATACTCGGACAGGGTAATTTTACAGGTATTTTCATCAATAAGCTCTACACCTTCCAGGTTGACCCACACAGCGCTGGCCAGGCCCAGGGTATCCATGTTGCGGAGAATGAACTCAAACGTAGCAACTACATCCTCGGCATTCAGATCCGTACCGTCATGGAACTTGACGCCCTCTTTAATATGGAGTGTAGCCTCTGTACCGTCTTCATTGAGCTCATAGCTGGTGCAGATACAAGGACTGTTATTGCCCTGCCGATCTCCATAGTAAAGCGGGTCAAAGACCAGATCTGCATATAGGAACTCGCAGCTGTTGTTGTTAGCGTATACTTCCAGGTTGATCAGCGTGACGTTATCGCTTACGTTTACAACAATTTCACCGTCACTTGTAGTCGACGTACTGATACCGCCAGTCGCATCCGCGCCGGGATCTTCTTCACCGTTTCCACATGCGGTCATGCTTAGGGCCAACAGGCCCGCCAACAACCCGCTGGCTACCCTTTTAGACAGTTTCATCTTCTGCTCCCTCCTAATAATAAAATCTAGCGTTTTGCGTATGCAATGTCATTTTCAGAATGTCCGTCCCATCCGATTCACTATTTCTCTGCACACATATAAGCCGGATTTGTTCCGGTTCAGTCCAATCGGCAGGATCTGCAACATCTCATTTCCCCTGCGGCGAGCTACATGCGGTCAATTTATCACCTCACTCTCATCCGCAGATTGTCAGCGTACCAAGCAGGGGCGCTTGGAATCATAGACCCAGTTTGGAACCAGATATTGCATGGCTATCGCGTCATTCCGATCCCGAAAGCAAGATGGGATGGCGCAATAAAGCCGGTTTGCTTGCTCCACCGCTTCCAAATTTACCTCCACCCCTAAACCCGGCGCGCTCGGGACCTGAATAGACCCATTTTGTATAAGCAGGGGATTATGGGTAAGATATTGTCCATCTTGCCAAATGTAGTGGGTGTCAATGGCCGTAATCTTTCCCGGAGCGGCAGCAGCACACTGGACAAACGCAGCTAATGTAATATCAAAATGGTTGTTGGAATGGATTCCCCATGTCAATCCCCAGTCGCTAAGATCCTGTGCTACCCTCAGGCTTCCGCTCATGGTCCAAAAATGTGGATCCGCCAGGACAATGTCCACGCTTTTCTGAATCAGGCTATGGTATAACTGCCGGAAGTTTACCGAAAACATATTGGTAGCCACAGGAATTCCAGTAGCCATTTTAAACTCCGCATGAATTTCGCGGCTGGAAAAACCTGCTTCCGGGCCAACCGGATCTTCAGCGTAACTTAATGCCCATTTGGCCTCTAAACACGCATCAACAGCCTCTTGTAAGTTCCATGCTCCATTGGGGTCAATATTGATTCTCGCTTCGGGAAAGCGACGCTTCAGTTTTTTAACGGCTTCCAGTTCCTCCCGGCAAGGGAGAACGCCGCCCTTCAGTTTAAAGTCCCGAAACCCATACTTGGCCTGCAGGGTCTCAGCCTGCAGTACAATAGCCTCTGGTGTCAGGGCCTCTCTGCCACGCATACGGAACCAGGGATCGTCGCTGTTCTGCTCATCCCGGTAGGAGAATTGTTGTCTCGTCCTGGAACTATCCCCCACATAGAACAGGTACCCCAGCACCGGAATGGAGTTCCGCTGCTGACCATTCGCCAGAAGCGCACACATCGGCATTCCCAAAAACTTTCCAAGCAGGTCTAACAAAGCGATCTCAATAGCTCCTTCAGAGCGGACTACGTATTTTAAGTTGCTGATATTCAGTTTCTGGATGCCTTCTCCGTCACCCTCTGATTGTCTGCCCCGGTTAAAGCGGAATATATTCTGCAGAATGGCCCGGTACTTGACGATAGGCTGTCCCACCACAAGGGGAATGACCCGCTCCAGTTCCATACGGGTATGCTCTCCGCCATGAATTTCACCCACCCCTGAATTCCCGGAGCTATCGGTTAGCAAAACCAGATTTCTGGTAAAAAACGGTGCATGAGCCCCCGATAACGTCAAAAGCATACTGTCGTAGCCAGCTACCGGAATAACGCGCATCTCAGTAACAACCGGAGAATCTATTGGCATATCAGCTCACCTCGTTTCCCCTGACCTGTTGATATTCTATAGGAATCGGTCGCCCCTTTCTATTTGCAAAAAGCCTAAAAAAGCAAGGGGCAAATTCACAAAGATGTGATTGAACCAAATTGTGAAATAAATCATTTCAAATCAGGATGTCTCTGAAATATTTCGATAAAATAAGTCCGTATTTTCTGTAAAATTTTTCCTCTTTTTTGGCAGCATTGCACAAAATAGCGCTGTAAAATTCCAGCAAAACAGGTGTTCCCGAACAAGTAAGCCGGAAACACCCGTTTAATGCCTCAGCGCTGGGACTTCCTATACATCACCGTCTTTTTTGCCGGTCAACCCATATTTCCTCATCCGCCGCCACAGCGTGGTTTTGCTGATACCCAACTCAGCTGCAGCAGCAGTGCGGCTTCCCTTGTGGCGCTGCAAAACCGCTTCCAACGTAGATGCGTCTTCGGCAAGGCTCTCTGATTCCATACATGGCGGATCGGTTCTCGCAGACGCGGGGTAGAGCTGCTGCAACAGGTAACGCACATAACCGTCATGGACAGTCCGGGTTGACGCAGTGAGCGCCATCCGCTCGATGAATGCTCGGAGCTGAACGTAGTTCCCCGGCCACGGATATTCCAGTAAAACCCGCCGGGACTCTTTGGTAAGTACCACATACCTGTCCAGCCTGGTCACGCAATCGTCCAGGCACATATCAATGGCCTGCTCCAGATCCTCTCTCCGGGTGCGCAAAGGCGGTAATTCTAACAACATGGGTGAGAGCAAATAATAGAGATCCCATCGAAATAGCCCCATCTCCGTCAAAGGGAGAAGGCTGCCGTCCATTGAAACAATAACCCGCACAGACACCGAGACGGGCATTTCATCTATGCGCACCTGGACAACCGCGTTTTCCAGTATGTAGAGGAGAAGTTCCTGGCTTTCAGGCGTCAATGTGTTCACCGCGCTCAAATAGAGCGTTCCCCCATCTGCGTCCTTTGCCGCAGCAGCAAGGGCTTCTGTCTGGTTGTCCCAGCCTGCAGCACATCGAAACGTAACAAACGGCCCTTGGGCATACGCGCTGGAATTATGAATGCTCTGGGCAAAGAGAGACTTCCCGCTGCCCACTTCTCCCTGGAGTAAAATAGGTTGGCTTGTTTCTGCAAACAGGCGCGCCATGCGGACTACCTGCTGCATGGTACGGCTGGTATGACTGATGTCCTCAAAGCGGCCATGTGCCAGGTAGCGGTACAGGCGGTATCGCTCCCGCAGCGCCCGGGCTCCCTGCCGTTCCATTTTGTTCAATTCATAAAAGGAAAAAACTATCTCTCCCAGCGCATCTCCGCCAGGCACCGGGGCGGCATTAGCTACTACGTGAATTCCGCCTATTTCCAATAAAGAGTAGTAAAGCTCTTGTCTCTGGGAAAGAGCATCCCGCCATAGCTCCGCATCCTCAGGGGGCATCATATCAGTTAAGCAGCGCCCTACAAGGGATTCTTTGGACTGATCCAGTAATTTGCAGGCCATGTCGTTGGTTCGGACAATGACGCCTGTGCTGTCTAACTCAATGATTCCGTTAAATGAATAATCCAGCAGCACTTGCAAATGCGCAGTATTCCTGCGTTCCGTGTCAGCGGCAAACCCCATGCTTCTGGCGGTGTAAAGTGCCTCCCGGATGGATTCTTCCGTTCCGTCAAAGAACAGGGTGCGCTTACCAAGGCGGCGGCAATATGCATTGACAAGGTCGCCTCCCAGAATTACATCCATGCCATCTGCTACGGCCCTCTCCGCCCCGGACTCCATTTCTGCATTATCTTCTACAAAGTAGGTGTGCAGCTCAATTCCCAAAATTTCCTCAAAGTCCTGGATACGACCTACCATATTGGGAATGGTGACCACGCCTACTTTAGGCCGGCTTTTGTGAGGAACCAAGCCATGTGCCTTATAAAGCAGCCTTGCAATCTCTAAACCGGTCAGGCGAATTTCGACCACCGGAAAACTCGTATTTTCCTTGAGAATGCGAGCCTGCCGTCCCCGGGCCACAACAATATCTGCCCCCGCCCTCCTGGCGGCAGCGGCATCCTCTAGGATACGTTCAGCTGTGGTCAGCCGATTCAATATGACATCCATGCCCAATTCCCGGGCAATCCGGCCTGCCTGCTCCACCATTTCTTTCCGCGGAAAAAACAATGCAAACTTTGCCATATGACCTCCAGTTTTCACTTATCTGCATAAAAGTTTCTCTCTCGCTTTTCGGTGTATCGGTTGTTTATCTGGACCATACAGAGGAAAGGACCGAAGCAGTCTTGTTCCGCTCCAGCCCTTCTCTCAAATGTCATTCTTGTCACCGCACCAGACAGGGTCGCTTTGGATCAAATTCCCATCCGGGTATAAGGTACTGCATACCCGCCGCGTCATCGCGTCCGCCTAAACAGTTATCCAAATACAGCCGATTGGCTTCAAGCAATCTATTGCGATCAAGCTCCACGCCCAAGCCGGGGCGTTCCGGCAGACTAATGCAGCCATCTACAATCTGAAGCGGCGCCTTTGTAAGCTGTTCCAGCCCTTCCTGCCAAATCCAGTGGGTATCAATGCCATTGAGTTTGCCGGGTACCGCTGCAGCACACTGGGTCATCATGGCCAGGGAGATATCAAAGTGGTTGTTGGAATGGCAGCCCCACATCAAGCCAAAATCATTGCACATCTGGCCCACGCGAACAGACCCAGACATCGTCCAAAAGTGAGGGTCAGCAAGCGGGATATCTACACTGTGCAAAGCAATGCAGTGGCGCATCTCCCGCCAGTCAGTGTCAATCATGTTGGTAGCAGTCGGGATCCCGCTTTCCTGCCGGAATTCAGCCAAAATCTCCCGGCCGGAAAACCGGCCTTCTGCACCGCAGGGGTCCTCACAATATGCCAAAACTTTTTTTAGCTCAGGGGCCAAAGCCAATGCGTCTTTCAGCAGCCAACCGCCGTTTGGGTCCAACGTGATGCGCGCTTTGGGGTAAGTCTCTTTAAGCGCCTGGACCGCCTTCAGTTCCTCTTTCCCTTCCAATACGCCCCCTTTAAGTTTGAAATCCTCAAACCCATACTTGTCGTAGGTGGCTTTGGCAAGCGCCACAATAGCATCGGGGGTCAGTGCCTCCTCATGACGCAGTCGATACCAAGCGCACTGGGAATCGGGCTCAGCATAATATGGCAGGGCGGTTTTCTTCCGGTCGCCTATGTAAAACAGATAGCTTAAGAAACGTACCCGTTTCCGCTGAATACCGTCACCCAGCAGGGCCGCCATAGGCACCTCCAGATATTGCCCAAGCAAGTCCAAAAGAGGCGTTTCTACAGCAGTAATCACATGCACGCCTGTGCGCAGGTCAAAGGTTTGCTGGCCGCGAACATCATCTTTAATATTATCAGACAGCCATTCCTTAATGTTATGTAATGTCATCTTATAATCAGCAATCCTGGTATTCTCAACCAGGTGCTTGATACTTTCCAGTGCACGGGTGATCTTTTGGCCACCGGGTACTTCACCGATACCGGTGTTGCCTCTGTTATCAGTGAGTACCACCACGTTACGGGTAAAATAAGGGGCATGGGCGCCGGAAAGATTGAGCTCCATACAGTCTTTCCCTGCCACAGGGAATATCTCCATAGTAACCACTTGCGGAGTATTGGTCATGGAAATCAGCTCCTTTTCTGCTAAAATAGGCCGTTTGTCCAACCAGCCGAAGGTATCTGGATGTTGTATATTTTCTCAAAAAACACTTATTTTGCAAAAAGTTTACCACGAAGAATCATCAATATCAAATGGAATAAATTGAGATCCATTTAATGGAAATACAGCAGGTGCGTCATAGCGCCAGGGGATCAGGGCACGTGGTATGCCGATTGCGGGGGACTGCATGGCGTAATCAATGTCCCGTCAGCATCAAATATCAGGGGTTTCGGAACGGAACACGCCTCAATGCCAGCCCATCTCCCTTCCCTTACATCCTCATAATAGGCCTGACTCAGCATAATGTTTTCAATATGCAGGCTGTTGGAAATCCGGATAAGTCGGGGACTGGCCCGGTCAATGCCATTGCAAGTCCGAATGCACATCTGAATGGCTTCTCTATCGCTGGCAACCACACAAGGAATTCTGGCAGATGAGAGCACGGTGGAAGTAATGCAGTTGGGATACATCGTCTCTGGGTCAATTTTATGGTAAAGCCGCTTGGTAATTACATTGGCCAGGCCTACACCCAGAGCGTTGCCATGGCTGACCTGACTCAGGTCCAGGAAGCAGGTGCGCTGTACTTTTACACCGCCGTGAGCATATTCCGTAGAAAAAGTTCCGGTAATATTGGGATCTACCCCAGTGCCTGAATAGTTTTTCCCTATTTCATCTACGATAAGCACGTCTCCCTCCCCCACCAGGAGGGAGGGCATCCGGGCAAATGCTTCCTTCAGCAGTTCCGGTTCCCGCACAAGGATCTCATCTTTATCGATAGCCTCAAGTTTCCAGGTCTGATCACAGGCGTTCTCCAGGCAGGGAAGCGCAAACAGGATGGGCGCCTTTTCCAGCACCACCTTTGCCATAGAAAAAATATTCTGAGATATTTTTCCCATACCTGCAGCATGAACCCGCTCAGCTCCCTTTTGTTTGCCCAGGCCTACCGTCATCATCTTGCAGGGTCCGCTCTCATAAGTCCCGCGGAAGGCGTTGTGAGGCTTTAATCGGCAGGAGATAATAATTCCATCCGCATGGTAAGCGTTTTTATCCATATATACCGGCATTCCGGTATCGGATACGCCCAGTTTTACCACTTCCATACTGGATCGTATTTCACAACCCATGGTTTCGGGGGTAATACCGTAGCCCGCCAACACCGCCGACTGTCCTTCTGCAGTGGCCCCGCCGTGGCTGCCCATTGCAGGAACAATGAAGGGAGCGGCCCCCTTACACTTTACGAAATCGACTATCGTTTTAATTATGATATCTATGTTGGCAATCCCCCTGCTGCCCGCCGTAATGGCAATCTCCATACCGGGGCGGATTTTAGAACAAAAGGGTTCCTGCCGGAGCTTTTTTATGATTACAGATGGAATCTCTGACGGTGCAATATGTTCTGTATCAAATCTCTGCCTGGCATAAAACATTGGCGGCACGGATACGTCGGCTAATAGTTGCGAAACCGCACCGCCCGATTCAACCTTCATAGAGAAAAACCTCCCGCGTCAGGTAATAGGAGCAGGGTTAAAAATACATAGGTCATTGTGAAGCCCATACTGCTCAGAATAGGGTTTCTTTCTTCCGCTGGCCACGTCTAGAATAAAGTGAAACAGTTCTATACCTACTTGTGATACGGTCTTTTCTCCCGTAGCGATCGGTCCGGCGTTGATGTCAATAATATCAAACCAATGCTCTTTCATCTCATTGCGGGAACACACTTTGATAACAGGAGCAGCAGCCAAGCCATAGGGCGTTCCCCGTCCCGTCATAAATACCTGCAGTCCAATACCGCTAGCCAGCTGGCAAGGTCCGCAGACGATATCACTGGCGGGCGTAGCGGCATAAATAAGGCCATGCTTGGTAGGCTTTTCTGCCGGAGACAGCACTTCCTCGATGGGTGCACTGCCAGACTTAGCGATTGAACCCATGGCCTTTTCTACGATATTGGCCAGTCCGCCTTTCTTATTGCCAGGGGTGGGGTTGGCATCCCGGTCTACTCCTGCGGCCTCCAGGTAATCGTCATACCATTTCATTTCAGCCGCCAATCTATCCCGGCTCTCCCGGTTTCGACAGCGCGCCGCCAGCAGGTGGACCCCATCCCGCACCTCGGTGACCTCACTGAACAGAACAGTGGCGCCCCCTTTTACCAGCATATCAGAAGCATAACCGGCGCTTGGGTTGGCGGTAAGCCCGGAAAAAGCATCCGAACCGCCGCACTGCATCCCAATGAGCAGTTCGCTGAGAGGCAATTCTTCCCGCCGGCGTCGATTCAGATTCTGCAGTTTTTTGTCCGCCATTTCCATAAGTGCATCTATCATGGCGTTATAGCCTTTATAGTCCTGGAGCGTAATCGTATTCTCCGGGGTAATTTCGTCGGCAGACAGCACCATATCAAATGTGAGTTTTTCGCAGCCCAGAGCTACTACCATTAGTTCCCCGCCAAAATTGGGGTGCCGAATAAGATTGGATACCGCCCGGATAGGGATGCGGGCCTCTTTTGCCTGGATTGCCACACCACAGCCGTAAGGGTGGTTTACCGCTACCACTCCATCGACATTTGGATACTTTGGCAGCAGTTCCTTGTTGATGCGCTCTACCGCTACATTGACCACCCCGGCTGCACACTGGACAGCAGAAACAATTCCAAGCAAATTGCGAGTACCAGCCGGCCCTGTTTTGTTGCGATAACCCATCCAGGTAGTACGAGGCGGGTCTGGCAATTTCTCTTTGGGCACCAGGTTGGTCCCGTAGGGCATATCCGCAAGTCCGGGAGACTTGGGCAATTCCAGCATATGCTCGTTAATCCATGTACCTACAGGAATGTGAATTCTGGCATAGCCAAGCACCGTTCCATAACGTATCACCTCGCCGCCCGGCGGAATCTCTGCCAAGGAAATCTTGTGCGCCTGGGGAATGTCCTCTTTGGCGATAATTCCGGGCATGAGTTCCGTGCCCTTGGGGATAGCATGGACCGCAACAGCCACATTGTCACAATCTTTTACTTTAATATACTGAATCTCAGGCATGAGTCTCACATCCTTCCCTGTCTTATAGTTTGACCCATAATAGCAGACTTTTTCCCTGTCCGCTATGTTCAAAATACCTTAAATCTATTGTTCGAAATTGTAGCAGGTGTAATTTTTTCGTTAAATTAAATATTGATTTCATTTTTTGAAATGAATATTTCTTATTTAATGCTTATCCTTGATTTTAAGGGGAACACGCTGCTATAATAGCAAAAAGAGGTGCATAGAGATGGCAAAAGTGGCAATGCTTCTTCCCTTCCCTGAAATGTGCGAGACTGCCCGTACACTTGTGGGGCACTATCCTTACATCCGCACCATGTGTGTGGAACACCTGCCCACGCACGCAATCGCCGCTCGAGCCAGAGAACTAGAGCGGCAGGGCTGTGAGTTAATCATTGCACGAGGTGTACAGGCCCGGATCGTTAAGGAAAGTGTAAAAATTCCGCTGGTGGAAATGCAGGTTACGACCCAAGAATTAGGCCTGGTAATTTTAGCTTTAAAACAAGAGCTGGGTCTGGAGCGGCCTCAGATAGGGCTCATATCCACCAAAGGAGTCGTGGGAGATACTTCTCAGTTCGACGAACTGTTTGGTGTCCGGCTTCGCCGCTATTCCCTGTCCCATCAGTCTCAGCAGCCTGAATTCGTCGTGCGCGCAATAGAGGATGGGTGTCAGGCCGTCGTGGGCGGCGAATTGGTGTGCGAGCAAGCGCAGATGCGGGGACTGCCCTGCCGCTTTCTTCGTTCCGGCCGAGAGAGTATGAGCCGTGCCCTTGACGCCGCCGCCCGGGTTTGTTACGCCATCGACCTGGAAAAACATAACAGTGCAGAAATGGCCGCTATGCTGGATAATGCCTTTGGCGGTATCATGCAGTTGGACCCTGCCGGGATAATTCGCCGGGTCAATCGGGAGTCCTGCAGCCTATTGGAGCAAGCGCCTGCCGAGTTATTGGGGAAGCGGCTTTCCGAAGTAATGCCCGGCATAGCCAAGCAGGTTCTGGATGATGTATTTGTCCTCGGAAAGGAAGCCTACGCCTTTGTTATGGACATCCAGCATCGGGCAGTTGTAGCCAATTTAGCTCCCATTCGTATTGATGACACCCTGGAAGGAGCCATCCTCACTTTTCACGAAGGACAGCGCATTATTGAGATGGACAGTGAACTGCGGCGGGAACTTTATCAAAGAGGTTACATTGCCAAATTCAGTTTTGAAAAAATTATGAACCGCAGTAAAGATATTTCCGCTATACTGACCCTGGCCAAGCGCATTGCCAAATACCCCGCTCCCGTTCTGCTGTCTGGGGAACCGGGCAGCGGGAAAAGTATTATCGCTCAGTGCATTCACAACGAGAGCCTGGCCAGGCGCAATGCCTTCGTTTCTTTGGACTGCAGTGCCTGGCTGCCTGAAAATTTGGACAACATACTTTTCGGAAACTACAGCACCCGGAAAGACAGTCCTGCCTGTCTGGCCGAATTGGCTCAGGACGGCACTCTCTACCTCAGCCAGGTAGAGGCTTTGCCTATGGAAACCCAGTATAAACTGCTCAGTTTGATCCAGGGCAAGTTTTTCCACAACGGCTCCAACCGGCCGGTGGCTGCCAATGTGCGGGTGATTGCCGCCACTGAAACTAATTTGGCTTCCCGCGTCGCCCAGCAACGCTTTCGCGGAGATTTGCATTACGCTCTCAGCGCTCTCACTTTGGAGCTGCCGCCTCTCCGTCGTCGGAGGGAAGACATTCTGGGCTGGGTCAAATTTTACTTGGGAGAGTGGCAGCAGCGGTACAACCGCTATGTTCATTTAACCAACGGTGCCTGCCGTTTTTTGCGGGAATATGATTGGCCAGGCAATCTGGAACAGCTAAATAATATCTGTGAACGCATTGTACTGCTTACCGAAAAGCGCAATATTGACGAGTCCTTTGTCCGCAATCAGTTGGACCAGTCGGTTCCTCAGTCTCTGGAAGGTACGGAATCGTCAGCATCCTTTAAGGATCAAAAAGCGGCTGAGGTGGCAGCGGCACTTTGTCGTCACGCAGGAAACCGCAGCAAGGCAGCGGAGGAATTGGGAATCAGTAAAACCACTCTGTGGCGATATATGAAGAAATATAATATTAAAGCGGATTTTTCCTGCTAATACGCAACAGTACTCCTTTTAGAAATTTCTTAAGAAGATTTCTTCTTCCGTTTTTATTTCTCCTCACATTTTCACCCTTTATCAGGCGCATATGCCTGCAGCAGCCCCTGGCATCTGACCTCTCTTTCCTCGCCTGGGGATACCGGAAGATGCACAGTCTTTTGGTCTGAACTGCCCACAGGGTCCATCCACAACCCCCTGGAACCGAAAAAGCCTGGACGCAGAACTGCGTCCAGGCTTTTGTCTGACAGGGGATGTCGCTTGAGCAGAGGTTACTTCAGCAGCTCCTGCTCGGTAGCCACGTCCTTGTTGAACTTGGTGGGGTTGATGATCTTGGTGAGGACCATGTTGACGATCAGCAGGCCGATGTAGAAGATGTAGGCGCCCCGCAGGCTGCCGGTGACCCGCAGCGCAAAGGCGTTGACCTGGTAGTTGGTCATCAGCACGATCTGCATCAGGGGGAAGAACACGGAGTTGACCATGGTGAAGCCGTGGCGGCCGAACACCGAGGCGGGCAGGGAGACGATGAAGTTGGCGGCGGCGCCCACGGCGATGCCGATCATGGCCACGGACACATACACGCCCACGGTGGTGTCGGTGCAGTTGACGGCCAGGGCCACGCAGTACCACGCCAGGAAGAGGAGGATGGCCTTCTTGACGCCGAACTTCTGGTCAATGGCGCCGAAGAGGTAGGAGCCGCACACGCCGATGAGGGCGCACACGGTCATCAGGCCGGTGGCGGCTTCCTGGGTGAAGCCCAGGCCGGTGTTGCGCACCACCAGCTGGCTCATAACGCCGGTGGTCACCAGCTGGTTGATGCCGATGATGAGGGCGCACAGCCACAGCTCCCGGGTCTTGAGCAGCTTGCCCACGGTCCAGCCGCCGTTATTCTCGCTGCTGCCCTGGAAGTACTCCCGCTCGTAGACCTCCTTGGTCACGTTGTCGGGATACATACCGCACTCCTGGGGCGTATTGCGGATGAAGATCAAGCCGATGATGCCCAGCACAATGGCGCCCACCGCCACGTAGCTCATGCCGTTGGCAAAGCCGAAGGCGCCGATGGTAAAGCCGATGAGGGGCACGTAGAAGGCAGAGCCGCAGTTGTGGCCCATGGTGGTGAAGCCGTTGGCCAGGCCCTTCTTCTTGGGGAACCACTGGGCAATGAGGGTGTTGCCGGCAATGTAGGCCGCGCCGTTGATGAAGCAGGTCACCAGGGTCAGCCCGATGAAGTAGGTGGTCAGGGTGGTGCTGTGGCCCTGGTAGATGTAGGACAGGCCCGCGCCGATGAGACAGATGCCGCTGAGCAGCCGGGGACCAACCTTTACATTGATGCGGGCAATAAAGATGTAGGCCACCACGCCGATCATGCCGGCCCAGGTAGCCACGCCCAGCACCTGATCATAGGCAATGCCGGTGGTCTCGGAGAAGGCCGGCGCCACAATGTTCAGTCCGTCAATGGAGAAACCAATGAGGAAGAAGAACATGAGGGCCTGGTACAAAATGATGCCCCAGCCTTTGGAGAAGTTCATGCCCATGTTTTCGCTGGCAATCTGAGGATTTTTTTTGCTCATAAATCTCTCACTCCTTTTACTCTTTGCGGAGCCCCCCGGCGTCCCTCTGGGCGCCCGGACAACCCCGCAGGTGTTCACCGCGCAATTATTTATGCAAGCCCCATGCCAAATATTTTCTTATGTCTTTACAATATATTTTTATAGCTGACCCTGTGATTCGGGCCGGTTTATTGCGCTCCTGCAACGGATATGTGGGCAAATCGGCAATTTCCCCCCTTTTGTTGCAGCCGTGAATGTCAGAAACTGGGAGTTCCCTTTTTGCCCGCCTGCCGCCGTCCGTTGCGCCTGTGCAATCGTGTTGCACAGGCGCCGGTCCGGCGCGTATCTTTTCTGCAACGAAAGGGCCGCTTTGGGCCTTCCGGCGGCGGGGAGGGGAACATTTTCCCCCGGACGGGCCCTGCTTTCTCCGGCAGCCGGGGGAATTCCGGCTGATTTTTTTGCTTTTTCAAAATTGGCACGGGAATTGCTCTCTTGTTTTGCAAATTCTTCAGGCGAGGGATTTAATCAAAATTTTATTAAGAAAAGGAGTCATCATTATGAGCAAGACCGTTCTTGTCGACCTGTCTCACCCCTTCGGCCGCGGCAATCCTCTGTGGCCCTCCAACGGCGACTTCCACATTGACCGCGTGCAGCATATGCCCATGCACTATCGTCTGCTGCAG
The DNA here is from genome assembly GCF_024462255.1 of Flavonifractor sp. DFI.6.63. Lineage (NCBI taxonomy): Bacteria > Bacillati > Bacillota > Clostridia > Eubacteriales > Oscillospiraceae > Flavonifractor > Flavonifractor sp. DFI.6.63. Next base: position 53,968 of record NZ_JANGBE010000003.1, read on the forward strand.
ACCTTCAACGACTTCCACATGCACAACTCCACCCACGCCGACTCCCCCTCCCATGTAATTCCCGAGGGCGCCTTCACCCATGAGCTGCCCCTGGAGAACTACTACGGCCCCGCCGTCTGCCTGGACATTCCCAAGAAGCACTGGGAGCTGATCACCGTAGAGGACATCGAGAAGGCCGCCGCCAAGGTTGAGGGCGGCATCCAGGAGGGCGACTGGGTCCTGATCTGCACCGGCATGAACAAGCGCTGGGGCGAGAACGACGACTACTTCATGTACTCCCCCGGTATGTCCATCGAGGGCGCCCACTGGCTGGTGGACCACAAGGTGAAGGGCGTGGGCTTCGACCTGCAGGCTCTGGACCACATCCTGTACACCTATGCCGCCCAGCACGGCCCCGGGCCCTACGTGCCCCGCATCGTGGACGAGTACAAGAAGGAGTTCGGCCACGAGCCTCTGGAGGACTTCCCCGAGTGGGAGCCTGTCCACACCATCCTGCTGAGCAACAACGTCATGGGCATTGAGAACCTGGGCGGCGACATTGAGAAGGTCAAGGGTCAGCGCTTCACCTTCTGCGCCTTCCCCCTGCGCTGGTACATGGGCGACGGCACCATCGTCCGGGCCGTGGCCTTCATCGACGAGGACAAGATCAACAAGGACGTGCCCGACCGCGTTTACAAGTACGGCGTGTATTATGGCCATTCACAAGAGTGATGTGGACAAGCGCAATACCATCCTGTCCGATCGGATTGTGGCCTACTAAGTAGGTATTCGGACCAGATTCCCGAGTATAATTATGTTTTAGACGATGTCCTGGCCAAGGAGCCTGATGGCGTTGATATAATGCTGGAGGCAGGGCCCAAATGAAGATGAAAAACATATCTTTCCAGGGCTGTCTCTATAAACTTCAACTGACTGCAAGCGACATTGCATATGGCCCTTGCCCAGCTCCTGACGAAGAAGTTGAGCAGCGGCTTACCATCACACGCAATGGAATGGTATGGTTTTCGCGTTGGGCCTTCGGTTGCGGAATCAAGCCCTCTCTGATCTGCCGTGAACGGTTCCGCATTGATAGTGATGCTGTAGCGACACTGTTCGGGCAAGTGGAGGCCTTCTTTTCTGGGAGCTTGAACATGGTATTAGTTGTAGACACCGATGTGTGGAATTTGGAATTGACCAACACAGATAGGGCGGTATATCATTATTATGGATCTGTTTGCAGGTCCCTGGTTCCGGAGCTGGACATGATTTCTGACCAACTGAGGTTGTTAGTCGGTCGGAGCGGGCTAATTGCATTCAATGGCAGGCCAGAATAGGCCGAGCAATTCAGATATAAAACCACTTGGCAGCGAATCAGGGTTTGGAAAAGCGGAGAAAACTGAAGTGCTCCTTATGTCAGGAATCTATGTTACCATAGGACTTGACTATGGTGGGATCTGGCTCCGATGCAGCTGCGGATTTATTGCCACATAATGATTCATAGGGGGATTTCCTATGTCCATGCCAATGGAAGTGACGTTTTCTTGCCCCGCATGCAAGGCGACGATAAAGTCCACAGCCTGGCGTAGCATCAATACCGACTATCCGAATGCTGTGGAGTTGATTCTTTCCGGAAAACTCTTTGAAGCTAAATGCCCTAAGTGTGGTTTCGTCGCGCATTTGGCCTATGATCTGTTATTTAATGATATGATTCATGGGTTCTATATCTGGGTGGTCCACCCTGATGAAAAGTATGGCGCTAAGCTTGATAGTGTCCTGAACCAGGAAAACATTCTTGGATTTAGCACCCGAATAGTCAATAGCGTGGATATCAGGTCTACATGAACTGGTCTGCACCTGCTTCTGTGGGCAATATCCTGTTCAACGACAAAAAATTTGTACGACTTCTCTATGAACACCACGAGGACTACTTCACCGACATGAGCAAGGTCACGGACGCCGGGCTCATCGCCAAGAATGGAATCTACGACTTTCTGGAACGGAGCAATCGAACGGCGATTGTCGTGGACTGTGAGAATGCAGATCCCTATAAACTCTATGCTACACTGAACAATCTGGATCAGGCAGCACTTCTGGGAAAGATCGGTAAGATCATCCTCTACGACGATGTTCACACCACAACCGCATGGAGCATCCTGGAGAAGTTCACCCAGATCCCCATCGAGCACAACATGATCGAACGGATCAAGGAGAACAAATCTCTGGTGGATATTCGCCTTACCACCGGAACCTGCCGTGAATTCTTCCAGAATGACACAGACTCCTTCATCCTGGCCTCCAGCGACTCGGACTACTGGGGGCTAATCTCCGCCATGCCGGAAGCCCACTTCCTGGTTCTGGTGGAGTCGGACAAGTGTGGTCCAGATATTAAGCGTGCCATGATAGACGCCGGCATTACATACTGCTACATGGATGACTTCTGCACCGGGAACAGCGACGAGATTCGCATCCAGGCGGTGCTGAACGAAGTCAGAAAGAGCCTGGACGAAGCGGTCCATTTCAATATCCAGGAATTGTTTCAAGAGGCCATCCGTCGCACCAGGGCTGAGCTCACCACCGGTGAACAGGCTCAGTTTTACAATCGATATCTCAAGCCCATGCGGCTGAATGTAGACAAAGATGGCAATGTAGAGGTTCTGCTTGGTCCACTCTGAGGCAATCGCAGATTGGAGGAATGGTGACATGAGCACAGAATATCAGTTCTCAGATCTTAAGCTTACTGAAAAAAGCCGAAAATTTAATGAGGGTGTGCAGCAAATCTTCAAACAGTGCATCCAACAAGTGAAAGACCTCACAGATGACCCTGACCTGGAAAACGCCAAAGAGTTCATCTTATACAACCTCCAATGCCAAAATCCATTTGTCGCCTGGTATCCGGACGAAGAGAATTTGGTCATCGGAACCTGCACTATGAAAGAGTTCCACTGGCGTCGTGATAACGGTTTTTCCGACATAGACTCCGTGCAAGAATTCCAGGAAGAGCACCCTCATCTAACTTTGGTAGATGAATATGATCGACCAGTCACAATCGAAGAACTTGAGCAGTTGATCCAAAGCCGCAATCAGAAGTGAGCGATGTGTTTCCTGGATGAAAATTGCTGATTGGACTGATAGAAGGCAGATCAGACACCTCAGTGTGGGTGTTTGACCTGCCTTCTGCTGTATGAATGGAACCTGAATAGTATGCTACTGGACAACGCTTGCTTCAAACTGAATACACACATGGAATAGAAACGCGGGCTCTGATTTTCTTCATTGTATATTTCGAATCAACACCTCAAACGCCTCCCGCAACTCATAGCGTGCCACTTTTAGTGCATACTCTTGGTTTCGGCTTGCATCTATAGCGGATTCGATTTCACTGGAAATCTCTTGAAACTTTGGCTCTTTTGCCTCGAAATCGGAGATAGCATCACTCAAAGCACAGTAAATTGTGGCCCGATTGACGAGCTCCTCTCCATAACGACTGCGCAGTTCCTCATAGACATCATCGGAGCGCGTTTTTAGATCCTTGCTTATATTGACAGTCTCAACCAGACAGTCAATGAATCCTTGAAAATAGTGCGATTCAAAGAAGCTGTTTATGGCTTGCTGTCTCGCCTCAAGCTCTCTCGTCAACCCTTTATGTGTTGCGACACGAAGCGATTCAACGCTTCGGCTGGATAGTCCCAATGATTCACATACTGCGGTGGTCAATTTCGAACCATCTTTGTAGCTTTCCTCGCCGAGCAGATACCCGTATTCGCAATTAAACAGATCGGCCATTTTCAGCAAAATGTCTTGGGGCGGAAGCAATTTCCCGTTTTCATAATTTGATATTTGCTTTCCCGTAACGCCAAGTATTTTACCAAGTTTATCCTGCGTCCACGTAAGTTTATTTCGTTCCTGGCGGATTGTCTTACCTATTTTTTCGAGATCATACCGCATTTTATCACAACTCCTTACCCACAAAGTAAGTGATTCTGCAATAAATCTATTTACGATTCCTACACAGCAAAGTATAATATAGGCAAAGGCAAGGGTCAAGGAGGTTTTCATATGAGTCTGCCTATTTGTGATTTCCTTTCAGATAAACTTCCCTCCGCATACGAGATCAAAGAAAAGCTTACGGAGGCGGGCACCTGGGTCTGGGAACATAAAAAATGGATTATCATTGCTGCTTGTGCCACTGGAGGTTTAGTTTTAGTAGTAAATAAACGAAGTGATATGAGCAGGATCCTCGGCTCCTTTGTTCAGACATGTCCCGAAGGCGATCGGGTTTTAGAATCGGTGGCGGAAGAGAAGATTCCGCTTGTTCCCAATAGTATTCTGGAGCGCCGGACGGGCGTGATGCTTACCGCCACAAAACTCGGCAGCAAGGCGGGAGTGTCTAACCGTGAAATCAACAGGCGTTTGGTTGATGCTGGCCTGTGCACTCGTCTTCCCTGCGGTGACTATGTACTTACTGAAGAGGGAAAGCAATTAGGCAGTATTGACCTAGTGGTTAGGTCATGGGGAAAAACAGTTCCGCTTGTCCAGTGGGATAAGGTCGTGTTAGATATTAGGTAGACATACGGCATCATGGTAAAACAGTCCATCCGTACAACGGAAGAAAATCGCATGTGCATCCTTGTCTTCAATGATCTCCAGGACGCTAGTAGGTTTATAATTCTGGGTTTTTCTTAAAAGTATGCTCCCACTTTTTACTTTTTTAGCCTCTCTATAAGTCATGCGTGCGCCTCCAACGTCTTAGATCATAGTTTATGCGCGATCCAGACACTTTGCAGTCTCATAGGATCATCGTTTATTTGGATTTCCCAGCGTTTTTCCCTTTTGATATGACATCTAGGCCTTCCAACCAAATACCGTTATGGCTCACATGAGTATTTGATAAAGGCATACCAACGATTTTCGAAAGATTTGGCAACGCATCGTAATCGGAGAGGCTCAAGCATTCACCATCTGAATTGTCCGGATAGAAGTTAATTTTCCAGAAATACTGGTCCTTCACCTCAATGTCGAAATCTTCGCCATGAGTAAAGCAGCAGCGCCGTAACAGGTCTTCCATCTCTTCAAAAGTGTAAAACAAGGCATATATTTTTCTCATGAGCAATCGCCTTATGTCCGAATCACAGTAAAATCTGCGTGGGGTGGCTCAAGGCCAGAATAAATAGCAGGCGCACCAGCGATAGCATATTTATCCTCTTCCATTTTTTCGCACGGATACACATTGATGTCGCGCTTATCGAGCCCAAGTTCTTCAGACATTTCTTCACGGATGGCATCGGCGAGTTTATCATAAACATCGGCTATACTGGTACCATATTCAACAGTTATGATGTCCTTGCAATTCCCCTCTGCATCGGTTGTATAGAGCACGTACTTTTGGCAACTATTAGCCTGGACATGTCCACCGCAGTCCTCGTCGAAAACCATGCTCACATCAGTTGCTTGCTTGTGCGACTGAATTGTGCAGTAGTAGAAGGGATCGATTTTTAGAACATAGCAAATATTAAGACCAATCCGTAATGTTGTACTGTAGAAGCTGCGTTCACCGCTCTCGAATCTTTGGTACTGGCGGATGTTGATTCCAGCCTTATCAGCAACTTGCTGCTGTGTCATACCAAGAGCTTCGCGCTGCTTCTGTAACTCCTCGCCAGGAGCCAGAAGAGTTTCGAGAGGTCCTATCCCGGGCATTTCCTCTGTTTCCACATGAAATAAAAATCCGTATTCTTTCAAATAGTCATTGTATCCCATAAAAAGTTCCTCCTTTACGACCAGCTGGCCGTATTGACGATATTATACGGCCAGCTGGTCGTAATGTCAATCCTATATATGATATAAATAAAACAAGGCCAGAGAATTCAGCGGTGAGATTCTCTGGCCTTGTTGCGGAATCCTTAACTCCAATCATGTACCCCGCTTAACCGATGTTTTTGCGGGCCTTGGTGACTTTTCAATACGCTGTAAATACTTTTCTAAATGAGCCTCCGAGAACTGTACCTTGCCTCCTCGACAGCTTTGATAGTAGCCGATTAGACGCTGCGCCCGAATTTCATCAAGTTTTCGAACGGTGATACCGAGCATTGCGGCAGCCTGACTCCTTGTATATAATTCCAAACCATCTCACCTCCATTTATCTTGGGAAAACCCTCCTATAATAAATGGAGAAAAGCGCAGGGTGATTTCGCCCCCCAAAAGAAGCTACTCTTTGATTTCGAGCTATCTGGCTTAATCCTGGGAGTAGCCTGTTGCTCTTTTATGCTACTTTCTTGGTCCCATATGATGAAATCTAAATCAGATGCGGAGGCTTGGTTTCTCAGCTATTCTTCAATTATCGTTGTCATGCTTCATTTTGGGGCAAGAGTGTATAGTTGAGAAATGTGATGACTGTGTGTCCATTTTGAGCGCATCCAACATTCCTGCTTCTTCTCTCGTGGGATCAATAACAATGATTTCAGGTCTTTGTTCGGAACACCGTGACCAGAATTCCTCCATTGCTTCCGCTTTGCCACAAGATCCCGAGTTCTTCCCAATGGGAAAAGACAGGTGCAAATCTTTTCGGTGATTCATCTGACTATTGCCTCTTTACTCAAAAACTATTGATGCCTACATTTGCCTTTTCCACTATTCAAAAATCTCCGTGATTCCTCATATGTGCATGGAATTTTATCGGCTTAGTACAATGACACAGTGCCCGACGTTTTTTATTATTCGGAGAGAGAGACACCCAACCGCTCAGCAATTTCCTCCGGCTTCATTCCGCTTTTTTGCGCTTCCTTTAAGATCTCCTGAATCTTCTGCTTTTTCGTTTTACGAGGCTTGCGAGGCGGTTTCGGCGAAAGGATTTCCTGCTTTTTCGCCTCTAACCCCTTAATCCGCTCCTGGGCAGCAGCAATTTTTTCGTCAAAAGAGGCAGCCGCCGCATGCTTCTTTGCTTCAAGCTCCTCTATGCTCTGATTGACTGCTCCAATTTTAGCATCGATTTCGGCAATGCGTTCTTCGGGTGTGCGGCGAATACGCTTGGTCCCGTTTTCGGACATTAAAATCACCTTTCCTTTGTAGTCCATCATTCGTAACTTATTAACTTATAACTTAGTATAACACAGGCAATTTGAACCCTCAATAGTCTTTAGCTGCGCTCACACCTTCAAATCAAATATCCAGTAGAAAACCAAAGATGTTGTAAACGGGTACCACACACATCTTTGCGATTGGGATGGTATTTCTGGTGCCGTCCCACTCACCGTTATACGCTGCCATTACCAAACTGGAATGAGTCACCATCTTCTTGCGTTAGGCTATTTAGTTCATACCCAAAAGAATGATTATGCCGCAATTTATGAATGAAGCCGGCCACAAAATAGTCCATTATATGGGACAACCTGTAACCTCAAATGTAACCTCAAACGCACAAATAACCTCAAAGTAACCCCAAATATTGTGTCTAAAGTTCGTCTAAACCACTATATATTGCGTCTCATTTCAAAGGGGAATTCTTCATACCAAAAACCGTAAACAGAACTAATTAAAAGGAAAACCCCGGAAAACCGTAGTTTTCCGGGGTAAAATGCAACATTTTAACGCTTGGAGAACTGGGGCGCACGCCGCGCAGCTTTCAGGCCGTATTTCTTGCGCTCCTTCATGCGCGGATCGCGGGTCAGGTAGCCGGCGGCCTTGAGGGCGGCGCGGTACTCAGGATTGACCTCCAGCAGGGCGCGGGCCACACCGTGGCGGATGGCGCCGGCCTGGCCGGTGACGCCGCCGCCGGTGACGGTGGCGGCGATATCCACCTTGCCCAGCAGCTCGGTGGTGACCAGGGGCTGGCGGACGATGAGCTTCAGGGTCTCCAGGCCGAAGTAATCGTCGATGTCGCGGCCGTTAATGGTGATGGCGCCGGTCCCGTTGGGGAAGAGATGCACCCGGGCCACGGAGGACTTGCGGCGGCCGGTGCCGTACAGATAAGGCTTCTTGCTCTTATACATCAGTTCCTACCTCCTGCTTAGTTGGCGGCCCAGGCTTCGGGCTTCTGGGCGGTGTGGGGATGCTCGGCGCCGCGGTAAATATGCAGGCGGGTCAGAGAATCCTTGGTGACGATGTTACGGGGCATCATGCCGCGGACGGCCACGCGCATGGCCAGCTCGGGCTTCTGCTGCATCAGCAGGCGGTACTTGGTCTCCTTCAGGCCGCCCACCCAGCCGGAGTGGGTGCGGTAATACTTCTGCTCCAGCTTCTTGCCGGTCAGAACGGCCTTCTCGGCGTTGACGATGACGACAAAGTCGCCGCAGTCGGCATGGGGGGTGTACTCAGGCTTATGCTTGCCGCGCAGCAGGGTGGCCGCAGCGGCGGCAGTCTTGCCCAGGGGCTTGCCCGCCGCGTCGAGGATATACCACTTGCGGACGATGTTCCCCTTGTTGGCCATAAAAGTGGACATGGTGAAACCTCCAATTTCGCTTTCTATCTTCAAAAATTGCTTAAACACAATAGTCGCCCCAATCTGGACGATTGGAGCGTTTTGTATTATAATACGGTAGTTCCGGGGTGTCAACCTTCTTTTCGGAATTTTTAATTTAGAAAGATAAAATCTCTTGAAATCGCTGTTTTTCTCATCGATACGCTTGAATGCTCTCTTTCAATTTTTGAATTTTGAGGTGCCTATGAACAAGATCCTGAGCTATGTCCGCCGCTGTGTGGAGGATTACGACATGATCCAGGCCGGGGACCGGGTGGCCGTAGGGGTGTCCGGCGGGAAGGATTCCCTGACGCTGCTGGTGGCGCTGGCCAAACTGCGGGCGTTTTATCCCAAGCCCTTCACGGTGGAGGCCTTCACCCTGGACATGGGCCGTGTGGACGGGGGAGAGGGGATGGACTTCACCGGTGTGGCGCAGCTGTGCCGGACGCTGGACGTGCCCTTCACCCTGCTTCCCTCCGAGATCCATCACATCATTTTTGATCTCCGGAAGGAGAAAAATCCCTGCTCCATGTGCGCCAAAATGCGCCGGGGCGCCCTCCACAACGCGCTGGCCGAGCGGGGCATCCGGAAGATCGCCCTGGGCCACCACTTCGACGATGCGGTGGAGACCTTCTTCCTTTCCCTGATCTATGAGGGACGGCTGTCCTGTTTTCAGCCGGTGACCTATCTGGACCGCACCGGCATCACTCAGATCCGGCCCCTGCTCTACTGCGGGGAGGGAATGCTGCGCAACGCGGCAAAGCGCGGCCGCCTGCCGGTGGTCTTCAACCCCTGCCCGGCGGACGGGAACACCAAGCGGCAGGAGATCAAGGAGCTGATCCGGGCGCTGGACGGGCGCTATCCGGGCCTGAAAAACCGGGTCTTCGGCGCGATGCAGAACCTGCCGCTGCCCGAGTGGGGCCCGGTGGAGCACCGCCGGGTGCCGCTGCCGGAGGACCCTGCGGACGGGGAGGCTTGGCGCGGGGCGGCCCCTTAGCCGGCGCGGCCCGATTTTGTTTTATGCCGCGGCGCGGGACGCCCGCGGAAAAAAGGGAGGCGGTTTTCATGGAATGCAAGCAGGTGTGGGGCGTGTACTGGAGCGCCACCGGCAATACCCGCAGGGTGGTGGAGCGCCTTGCAGCGGGACTGGCGGACGGACTGGGGCAAAGCTGCCGCATGGTGGATCTCACGCCGCAGAACGCCCGCGCGCAGCCGCGGCGGTTCCGCGCAGGAGATCTGGTGGTCGTCGGGCTGCCCACTTATGCGGGCAAGCTGCCCAACAAGATCCTGCCCGATGTGCAGACGAAGCTGCAGGGCGGCGGCGCGCTGGCGGTGGGCGTGGTCACCTTCGGCAACCGCAGCTTTGACAACGCCCTGGCGGAGCTGTGCGTCACGCTGGAGACGGACGGGTTCCACACCGTGGCCGCCGCCGCCTTTGTCGGCCGCCATGCCTTTACCGACCGTCTGGCGGCCGGCCGGCCGGATGGGGACGACCTGCGGCAGGCGGACGCCTTTGCCCGATGTGTGGCGGAGCGGGTGCGCGCCCTGGCGGCGCCCCCCGCCCCGGCGGCCGTGCCCGGGGACGCCGCCGCTGCCTACTACGTGCCCAGGGGGACGGACGGCCAGCCGGCCAAGTTTCTCAAGGCCAAGCCACAGACCGATCCGGGCCGGTGCTGCGGCTGCGGGGTCTGTGCCCGGGTCTGTCCCATGGGGGCCATTAACCCGGCCGACGTCACGCAGGTCACGGGGACCTGCATCAAGTGCCAGGCCTGCGTGCGCCGCTGCACCCGCGGAGCCAAATACTTTGACGACGCGGCCTTTCGGTCCCATGTGGCCATGCTGGAGCAGAATTTTTCCAAACCCGCAGAAAACAGCGTTTTCCTGTAGCGGAAGACGCCCGCGCGGCTGCGGCGGCGCCGCCCCTTGCGGGGAAGGCTGCCAGGCGCTCTGCGGGAGCTTTTTCGACAAGCTGAGCCAAAGCAGGGGGCTGCCGCCCCCTGCTTTGAGTGTTTTATGGGGGTGGCGCCGAAAGGCGGGGCGGGGCCCGGCGTTCCGGCAGGCTTGCGTCTAGGTTCGGCCGGACGTAAGCAGGCCTTTGGAGGGGGCTGCGTCGTCCTCCGGATAGCATTGCTCGGTATGCCGCTGGGCGTCCTGGAGGGTATTGCGCATGGCGATCACGTCTCCGGCTGCCAGCAGCTCCAGCGCATCGGTGATGGCGTTGAACAGGCCGGAATATAAATGTTTGTAATTGACCATACGATTACCGCGTACCTATATATAGGTATATGCCTGTTTAACTATATCCATTAAGCGGAAGATTGCCAATAGCAAAATAGCCATTGTAAGATATATACCAATAAGAGGTGATTGCAATGGCGAAAACAGTCCGCCTGAAGCTGAACCGCTACTTGGATGAACGCAGGATCTCCCGATATGCGCTGGCAAAGATGTCGGGGATTAAGTATCAGACAATTGACCACTATTATAAAAATTGGGTGGTTCGCTATGACAGTGCGACCCTTGGTGAGATCATTACTGCCCTGGATTGCGGCATCGAGGATATCCTTGAGGTCGTAGAGGAAGAGGAGCCCGAAGAACCCGGAGGCCCGCGCCATATGGTGCGGGCCTCCGGGTTCTTATTTCATCAGTGCGCACACCAGCTCGGTGTATCCGGCGGGATCCTCCAGGGGCAGCCCGGCGATGAGCAGGGCCTGGTGATAGAGCAGCTCGGCATACTGCTTGGCCTTGTCCGGGTCGGTCTCCACCGCGTCGCGCAGGGCGGCGAACGCCCCGGAATCCGGGTTGAGCTCCAGCACCCGCTGGGCCTTCATATTTCGGGCGTTTTCCGGATCCACCTTCTGGAAGTACTTCTCCATTTCCAGGGTGATGGGGCCGTCGGCGGTCATGCACACCGCGCCGGATTTGAGCAGTTTGGATACCCGGGCTTCCTTGATCCTGTCCCCGAGGGTCTGCTTCACGAAGTCCAGCACATCCTTGTTCTCCTGGGACTTCTTCTCGATCTCGGCCTTCTCCTCGTCGCTCTCGGGCAGGGCGTCGTCAGAGTCCACCGACTTGAAGCTCTTGCCGCCCATCGCGCCCAGCGCGTCCACCACGAACTGGTCGGGCTCCTCGGTGAGGTAGAGGATCTCGTATCCCTTGTCCCGGATGCGCTCGGCCTGGGGCAGCTTCTCCAGCTTGCGGACGTCCTCGCCGCAGGCGTAGTAGATAAACTCCTGCCCTTCGGCCATCCGCGCCTGATACTCGGCCAGGGAGACCAGCTTGCCCTCCTTGGAGGACCAGAAGAGCAGCAGATCCTGCAAAAGCTCCTTGTGGGCGCCGTAGTCGCTGACCACGCCCACCTTGATCTGTGTGCCGAAGGCCTTCCAGAACGTCTCGTACTTCTCCCGCTCGTCCTTCTGCAGGCGCAGCAGCTCGCCCTTGATCTTCTTTTCCAGGTTGGCGGCGATGACCTTGAGCTGGCGGGTGTGCTGAAGCATCTCCCGGGAGATGTTCAGGGAAAAGTCCTGGGAATCCACCACGCCCTTGACGAAGCGGAAATGCTCCGGCAGCAGGTCGGCGCACTTGTCCATGATGAGCACGCCGGAGGAGTAGAGCTGCAGGCCCTTCTGGTACTCCCGGGAGTGGAAGTCGAAGGGCGCGTGGGCGGGAAGATAGAGCATGGCCTTATACTCCACGGTCCCCTCGGCGGAGACGTGGATCACGCTCAGGGGGTCCTCCCAGTCGCCGTACTTCTCCTTATAAAAGTCGTTGTACTCCTCGGTCTTGACCTCGCTCTTGGGGCGCTGCCACAGGGGCACCATGGAGTTGAGGGTCTCCCACTCCCGCACGGTCTCGTATTCCGGCTTGTAGTCCTCCCCTGCGTCCGCGGGGCGGGGCTTTTCGTGGGAGTGCTCCACCTCCATTTTAATGGGATAGTGGATATAGTCGGAGTACTTCTTGACCAGACGCTCCAGCGTGTACGTCTTCAGATACTGGGAATAGTCCTCCTCGTCGGCGTCGGGCTTGAGCTTCATGACGATCTCGGTGCCCACGTCGGCCTTTTCGCAGCTCGTCAGGGTGTACCCGTCCGCGCCGGAGGACTCCCAGCGCCACGCCTCGCCGCTGCCCCAGGCCCGGGAGGTGACGGTGACGGTGTCGGCCACCATAAAGGCGGAGTAGAAGCCCACGCCGAACTGGCCGATGATGTCGGTGTCGCTCTCGGGGATGCCCTCGGCCTGGGCCATGTCCTTCTTGAACTGGAGGGAGCCGCTTTTGGCGATGGTACCCAGGTTCTGCTCCAATTCCTCCTTCGTCATGCCCACGCCGTTGTCGCGGACGGTGAGGGTGCGCGCGGCCTCGTCGGGGATGAGGGTGATCTGAAGCGCGCTCCGGTCCAGCGCCGTGCCGCCCTCGGACAGGGCCTTGTAGGTCAGCTTGTCGATGGCGTCGCTGGCGTTGGAGATGATCTCACGGAGGAAGATCTCCTTGTGGGTGTAGATGGAGTTGATCATCAGATCCAACAGACGCTTGGACTCCGCCTTGAACTGCTTCTTTGCCATGTGGATGCCTCCTATATGAACTCATTTGTAATAACATAGCGTTAGCACTCCGAAGTTTTGAGTGCTAACGCTATGATAATCCTTCGTGCCCTTATTTTCAAGAGGTATTCATGGAAAGTTTACAAACAGCGGGCGTACGTGCAAAAATTCTTGCACGAGCGCTTGCATAATAGGGGCGGCAGTGGTACAATGCAGCTGTAATATGAAAGAAAACTTGCAAAGAGGTGCCGATCCATGTCCGATAAGCAGCAGCTTTACCGCTCCGAGCACGATTCCGTGGGGGAGCGGGCCGTTCCCAAAGACGTCTATTACGGGGTGCAGTCCCTGCGGGCGGCGGAGAACTTTCCCATCACCGGCCTGGCCATGCATCCGGAGCTCATCAACTCCATCGCGGAGATCAAGAAGGCTTCGGCCATCACCAATTACGAGATCGGCCTTCTGGAGAAGCGGGTGGCCGACGCCATCGTGGCCGCCTGTGAGGAGATCGCCGCGGGCAAGCTCCACGAGGCGTTCATCGTGGACCCGATCCAGGGCGGAGCAGGTACCAGCCTGAATATGAACGCCAACGAGGTCATCGCCAACCGGGCCATCGAATTGCTGGGGGGCGAGAAGGGGGACTACCGCCTAGTCAACCCCAACGACCACGTGAATTACGGCCAGTCCACCAACGACGTGTTCCCCTCCGCGGGCAAGCTGGCGGTGCTCAAGCTGCTGGTGCGGGCCCAGATCCAGCTGGAGCGGCTGTACCAGGCCCTGGTGGAAAAGGCGGAGGAGTTCGACGGCGTCATCAAGATGGGCCGCACCCAGATGCAGGACGCGGTGCCCATCCGCCTGGGTCAGGAATTCCGGGCCTACAGCGAGGCGGTGCGCCGGGATATCGCCCGCTTCGAGCGGGCCAAGGACGAGATGCGCTGCCTGAACATGGGCGGCACCGCCATCGGCACCGGCATCAACGCCGACGAGCAGTATCTGCGCCGCATCGTGCCCAATCTGTCCAAGGTCACCGGGCTGAGCCTGGTGCAGGCCTTCAATCTGATCGATGCCACCCAGAATCTGGATGAATTTGTGGCGGTCTCCGGCGCGGTGAAGACCTGCGCCGTCAACCTGTCCAAGATGTCCAACGACCTGCGGCTCATGTCCTCCGGACCCCGGTGCGGCTTTGGGGAGATCAACCTGCCGCCCCGGCAGAACGGTTCCTCCATCATGCCGGGCAAGGTCAACCCGGTCATCCCGGAGGTGGTCAATCAGGTGGCCTTCAACATCATCGGCAACGACATGACGGTGACCATGGCGGCCGAGGCGGGACAGCTGGAGCTCAACGCCTTTGAGCCCATCATCTTCTATAATCTCATCCAGAGCGTGGAGACCCTTACCTACGCGGTACATACCCTGGTGGATCACTGCATCGTCGGGATCACCGCCAACCGGGAGCGCTGCCGGGATATGGTGGAGCACAGCGTTGGCATCATCACCGCCCTCTGCCCCCATGTGGGCTATGAGAAGGCGGCCGAGATGGCCAAGCGGGCCATCGAGACCGGCGCCCCGGTGCGTCGGCTCATTTTGGAGGAAGGGCTGCTGGACGAGGCGTCCCTGGACAAGATCCTGGACCCCTATTCCATGACTGAACCCGGGATCTCGGCCAAAGAGCTGCTGGCACGGTGAACTTCAGCAGGCTGACGGCGGGCGGCGTATGGCCGCCCGCCGTCAGCGTTCATCCTGTTCCCAGTCGTACTCCCGGAAGACCAGCCGGAAGGAGGGGATGGCGTCGCCCCCCAGGTTGGAGCTTCTGACCGTAAAGCGCCAGGCCCGCTCCGTCAGCTTGGCGGTGACCACCGCGTCTTCCCCGTCCTGCCGGATGCTTACCTCCCGGAGGAAGTGGCTGTCCCGGCCCAGGCCGCCCTCCGGGAAGGCGTAGGGGTAGAGACCGTCGTATGCGCCCGTCCCGGCCCAGTCCAGATCCTCCTGACCGATCCCGCCGCTGGCCAGACTGGTGTTGTAAAGCCGCAGGGTGAACGCGCGGTCAGCCGGGTCGTATTGGGTGTCGAAGCAGGGGATGGTGGTGCAGGCGGGGAAAAAACTCTGGAAGCGCTCCGCACTGTCCCCGTTGGGGATAAATGAGAAGGAAAGCCCGTCGGCGTCGATGCGGGCGTCATAGAGCTGATACCAGCGCCCCCCGGGGGCGAGTCCGCCGTCGGACCAAAAGCCCATGCTCAGCGGCTGCTCCGGGTCCAGCCAGGCGGGCTCGGAAGTCTCCGCAAACTCAATAAAATGGGGGGATACCTGTCCGTTTTCGTCCCCCAGCACCAGGACGGCGCGGGTCTCCGGCAGGCCCTTCCAGGGCGTGCCCGCGTCCAGGCCGGAGGTGCTGTAGCGTACCTGGCCGGGTCCGGTGATCTCGTAAGAGGTAAATTCCGTCATGCCGCACAGCTGCACCCGGCGGCCGGTATTGCCGAACACCCAGCTCAGCAGCGTAAACGTCCCCGCCCCGTCGTTGGGGTCGTACTCCACCAGATAATCCTCCTCGAACGGGGTGATCCTGCGCACCTCATATCCCTCCCAGCCGTAGAGGGTGCGGATGCCCTCCTCCGTGACCGGCAGGACCTTGAAATCGTACCTTGCCGCCGGCTCGGGCGTGGCCGGAGGCGTTTCCGGGGCCTGGGATGGGGCTGGAGCCTGCCGTGTGCAGGCCCCCAGCCAGAGCAGCAACGCCAGGGCGCAAAGCAGCGGAAGCGATCGCGTTCTCATGAAAGACCCTCCTTTTGAGCGTTTGAGACGTCCTGCCCGACGGTACGGCGGCGTTCCGCCGCCCGAGCGGGTACGCCTTGATTCTATCACACGGTCCCGGCGAAGGGGTTAATAGGCGGTTCCAATCCGGTAACAGGAAGTTTCCGCAAACGGGCGCCGGCCGTTGACAAAGCCGGGGCGGGGGGCTATACTAAACTGCCGGATCGTCGATCTGTTTTTGAGAGGAGGCGTGGAGTTGACCACCCAACAGATGAAAAAGAGCGGATATCTGCGTATTTTCGTCTCCTATTACAAACCCCACTGGAAGCTGTTTGCGCTGGACATGGCGTGCGCCCTGTGCATTTGCATGGTGGACCTGGCGTTTCCCATCGTGTCCCGCAGCTCGATGCAGACCCTTTTGCCCCAGAAGCTCTTTTCCGCCTTTTTTGTGGTTATGGCGCTGCTGGCGGGGGCCTATGTGCTCAAGAGCGTCTTTTACTTCATCGTCACCTACTGGGGGCACCTGCTGGGCGTACGCATGGAGGCGGATATCCGGCGGGACCTGTTCCATCATATGCAGGATCTCTCCTTTTCCTTTTACGACAAGAACCGCACCGGCCAGCTCATGAGCCGGGTCACCGGCGACCTGTTTGAGATCACGGAGCTGGCCCACCATGGCCCGGAGGACCTGTTCATCTCCACCGTGACCATTCTGGGCGCGTTCTGCATCATGCTCACCATCCGCTGGCAGCTGGCCCTGGTGGTGTTTGCGGTGATCCCCGTTTTTGTGATCTTTACCGCCGTTTCCCGCAAGCGGATGATGGACGCCTCCACCGAGGTCAAGGCCAAGCTGGCGGGCATCAACGGAGAGGTGGAATCCTCCATCTCCGGCATGCGCACGGCCAAGGCCTTCGCAAACGAGGACGCGGAGAGCGCCAAGTTCAACGCCGCCAACGACCAGTTCCGGGGGGCCAAGCGGGGGTATTACAAGGCCATGGCCCGCTATCAGTCGGGGATGGAATTCTGCATGGGGATCCTGTCCGTGCTGGTCATTGCCTTCGGCGGCTTTCTCATCATGCGGGGGGAGATGGATTTTATCGATCTGACCACCTTTGCGCTGTACGTGACCGCCTTTATCACCCCCATCCGCAAGCTCTCCGCCTTTGTAGAGCAGTTTATGCAGGGCATGGCGGGCTTTCGGCGCTTTGTGGAGCTGATGCGTCTGGAGCCCGATATCCAGGACGCCCCCGACGCCCGGGACCTGACCGGTGTGAAGGGCGACATTCTGGTGGACGACGTGACGTTTCGCTATGAGAGCGCCGGGGAGAGCGTGCTGGAGCATGTGAAGCTGCATGTGCGGCCCGGGGAGACCGTGGCGGTGGTGGGTCCCTCCGGCGGCGGCAAGTCCACCCTGTGCCAGCTCATCCCCCGCTTTTACGACGTGACCGAGGGCCGCATCCTGGTGGACGGGCAGGACGTGCGGGAGCTTAAGCAGCACTCCCTGCGCGCCCAGATTGGCATCGTGCAGCAGGATGTGTTCCTCTTCGCGGGGACCATTTACGACAATATCCGCTACGGCAAGCCCGACGCCACCGAGGCTGAGATCGTGGAGGCCGCCCGGAGTGCGGAGATCTACGATGATATTCTGGAGATGCCCGACGGCTTCCAGACCCAGGTGGGCGAGCGGGGCGTCATGCTCTCCGGCGGACAGAAGCAGCGGGTGAGCATTGCCCGCATTTTCCTGAAGAATCCGCCCATCCTGATCCTGGATGAGGCCACTTCCGCTCTGGACAGCGTGACCGAGGCGCGGATCCAGAGCGCCTTTGACGAGCTGGCCAGGGGCCGCACCACGCTCATCATCGCCCACCGCCTGTCCACCATCCGTTCGGCCAGCCGCATCATCGTCATCGACGGCTGCGGCATCCGGGAGGAGGGCACCCACGAGCAGCTCATGGCGCGGGACGGGGCGTACGCCCAGCTCTATCGGGCCCAGCGGTCCACGGCGGTATAGAGGACGAAGATGACAAAGACGGAACTGTTGAACAAGGCCGCCCGGAACGGGGAGGAGCGGCTGCTGCTGGCCCGGGTGCTGGACAAGCTGGAGCTGGCCCGGCGGCGGAACATTCCCAGCCACACGGGCTTCCTCTCCCCCGGGGAGCGGGCCTGCGTGGAGGCGCTGCTGGCCGCGGCCGGACATCCCCGGCACCTGTTTTTCGGGGGCTACGAGGGAGCGCAGCGTAATATCTGCGTCTTCCTGCCCGACTGGCAGGAGCCGGAGGACTTCCAGACGGGCGGAGATTGTCCCGTCTGCGCGCTGCGGGCTTCCTTCCCGGCCGACGGGGCGCTGACACACCGGGATTTTCTGGGCAGCGTACTGGGCCTGGGACTGGACCGGGAAAAGGTGGGGGATCTGCTGGTGGGCGAGGGGGCGTGCGACCTGATCGTCCTGGAGGAGATCCGGGACTTTTTGCTGCTCCATCTGGAGCAGGCGGGGCGGGTACGCCTGCGGCTGGCTCCGGTGGCGCTGGAACGGCTCTCCCCGCCGCCGGTGCAGGGGAAGCTTATCCGGGATACGGTCTCCTCCCTGCGGTTGGACGCGGTGGCCGCCTCCGGCTTTTCCCTGGCCCGGAGCAAGGCCGCCGACCTCATTTCCTCGGGCCGCTTCCAGCTCAACTACCGGGAGTGCGTCAAACCCGACCGGGCGGTGGCCCAGGGGGACGTGATCTCCTGCCGGGGCCTGGGGAAATGCGTGGTGCAGGAAGTGGGCGGAACGTCCCGGAAAGGACGCATCCTACTGGTATTGGAGCGATATGTGTAATGGAACAGACGAAGATCGACCGGATCAACGCTTTGGCGAAAAAAGCAAAGAGCCCCGGGGGGCTCACCCCGGAAGAGATGGTGGAGCGGGACCTGCTGCGGCAGGAGTACGTGGCCGCCTACCGGGACAACCTGGTCGCCCAGCTGGAACACACGGTGATCGTGGAGCCGGACGGGACCAGGCACCGGCTGCCCCGGAAGCCGTAATACGAAGGCGGTACCCCTGCGGCGATGCACAGGGGCCCAAAAGCACCGGCCGCGGCCGGTGCTTTTTTGGGTTCGCGGCGTCCCGCTTCTGGACACAGGGCAAATTTCGTGATACGATAAGGTCCGCTGAACCGGCCGTATGGCTGAGAAACAAAGCGGCGCCGCTTTGCGGCGGATTTCGTAAAAAGACCGCAACTTTTCCCGCTTCTGCTCCGTCTGAGAGAGGACGGAGAAAGGAGGTCTTATGCAGCTTGTATTCAAGCAGCGGTTTTTCTCCTGGTTTGACAGCTATGATATCTACGATGGGGAAGGCCGCACGGTCTATACGGTGGAGGGCAGACTGGCCTGGGGCCACCGGCTGGAGATCTACGGTCCGGCGGGCGACCACCTGGGCACGGTAAAGGAGGAGCTGCTCACCCTGCTGCCCCGGTTCGCCCTCTATGCCGGAGGGGTGTGTTTGGGTTGTATTCGAAAGGAATTTACCCTGTTTCGCCCCCGCTTTACCCTGGACTGCAACGATTGGCAGGTAGAGGGCGACTTTCTGCAATGGGAGTACCGGGTCGCCGACGGGGCCGGGCGCACGGTCATGCAGGCGTCCAAGCAGCTGTTCCGCTGGACGGATACCTATGTGCTGGAGGTGGCGCGCGCGCAGGACGCCCTGCTCTGTCTGATGATCGTGCTGGCCATTGACGCGGCCAAATGCTCCGCCGGAAACGGCTGACCGGTGTCCAGGGCCCAAAGACCCGCCGGCCGGGCGCTTTCGCAAGTTTCCGGCAGGGACTAAAGCGCCGCTTTCGCGGCACACTACCCTATGGAACCAGAGACGGCCCGGCGGGGCCGTAAGCATCGGCGTGGCCCGCGGTTCAACGTTCCGGGCGGAGCCCCTCCAAAACGTATGGTTCCTGATCTGCGGGCCGTGCCCCATCCCAATCGAAGAGGTATGCATCTATGCTGGAACATCCTGCCGTCCGCGCCCTGCTGCTCTCCTTTGCAGCGGGCCTGTCCACCCTGCTGGGAGCGCTGGTGGTCTTTTTTACCAAAACGAAAAGCCAGAAGCTGCTGGCCATCTCGCTGGGCTTTGCCGCCGGGGTGATGCTCTCGGTGTCCTTCACCGATCTGTACCCTAACGCACGGGACCTGCTGGACCAGGCCCTTGGGGTGCGGCCGGGAACGCTGGCCGCGGTAGCGTCGCTGGCCGGGGGCGTATTGCTGGCCATGGCGCTGGATCACTTTGTGCCCCATGAGGGCTTTGATTCCGTCACCGGCGAGGCTCCCCACAAGGACCTGTTCCGGGTGGGGTTCGTGTCCACGCTGGCCATCGGGCTGCACAATTTTCCCGAGGGCGTGGCCACCTTCATGGCCGGGTACGAAGACGCGGCGCTGGGCGTGTCCATCGCCATTGCCATCGCCATGCACAATATCCCCGAGGGCATTTCCGTGGCCATGCCGATTTGGTACGCTACCGGGAGCCGCCGCCGGGCCTTTCAGTATACGCTGCTCTCCGGTATGGCCGAGCCGGTAGGGGCCCTGCTGGCCTTTTTGGTGCTGCGGCCTTTCATCAATGGGCTGGTGCTGGGGGTGCTCTTCGGGCTGGTGGCGGGCATCATGGCCTATATCACAGTGGAGGAGCTGATCCCCTCCTCCCGGCAGTACGGGCATGACCGCGCTGCCCTCTGGGCCACGCTGGCGGGGATCTGCGTCATGCCCCTGACGCATCTGCTGTGAACGGGGAGGCGCGTTGTGGAGCTGGATTACAACAAACTGCTCAGCCTGACGGCGGAGATGGGGCTTTGCCTGATGGAGAGCGGAGCGGAGACCTAC
Organism: Flavonifractor sp. DFI.6.63; assembly: GCF_024462255.1. Classification (NCBI taxonomy): domain Bacteria; kingdom Bacillati; phylum Bacillota; class Clostridia; order Eubacteriales; family Oscillospiraceae; genus Flavonifractor; species Flavonifractor sp. DFI.6.63. The sequence continues at coordinate 74,524 of NZ_JANGBE010000003.1, forward strand.
CGGGTGGAGGAGTCCATGCACCGGCTGCTCTCGGCCTACGGCGTTGCCGGTGAAGTCTTCGCCATTCCGAACTGTATCATCGCCACCCTCACCTCCCCGGAGCGGCGTCCCCTGACCCAGATCCGCCGCGTGCCCGCCCATGGCACCGACATCGACCAGCTGGAGCGGTACAACGACCTGTGCCGCCGCCTGTGCCGGGAAGCGCCGGAATTGGACGCGGCCCTGGAGCAGGTGGCTCAGATCGGACGGGAGCGCCGCAGCTACCCCCTGTACATCCGCCTGGCCGGGTACTTCCTGGGCTGCGGCATGTTTTCTCTGTTTTACGGCGGCACGCTGCGGGACGGCCTTTGCGGCGGCGTATGCGGGGTCGCCATCGGGCTCTGCCTGGCCCTGACCGGCGCCTTTGGCGCCAACCTCTTTTTTAAAACGGTAGCCGGCGCGGCGGTATCCGCCCTGACGGCGCTGCTGCTGACGGCGGCGGGTCTGGGACAGAGCCTGGATAAGATCATCATCGGCGCCCTCATGGCCCTGGTGCCCGGCATCGCCATCACCAACGCCATGCGGGACATTATGGCCGGAGATATGGTGTCCGGCATCAGCAAGGGGGCCGAGGCTCTGCTCATCGGCGCGGCTATCGCGCTGGGTACCGCCATTGCCCTGGGGCTGGCGGCCCTTACCGCGGGAGGTTGAGCCATGGAACTGATCAGCGGTTACGTTTTGCCCTGCCTGTATGCCTTTCTGGCCTGCATCGGCTTCTGCTTCCTCTTCAACATCCACGGCATCGGCATGTTCATCTGTGCCGGAGGTGCGGGGCTGGGGTGGCTGTGCTATCTGCTGACCGCCCCGCTGGTGGGCAGCGATATCATCCAGGCCTTCCTGGCGGCCCTGGTGATCTCCGCCTGGTCCGAGATCATGGCGCGCCTGCGCCGGTGCCCGGTCACCAGCTATCTGCTGGTGGCGCTGTTCCCGCTGGTCCCGGGCGGCGGGATCTACTATACCATGGAGCACGCCGTGAGCGGCGAGGTAGACCTGTTTCTCTCCACGCTGCTGCATACCCTTGGCCTGGCTGGGGCTCTGGCAGTGGGGGCGCTGCTGGTGGCCTCCTTCGTGCGGCTGTTTCAAAAGCGGCGGGAACACCGGAGCTAGACGGGAAAGGAACCAATATGCCCAGATATGATGTCGTCCTCTTCGACGCCGACAATACATTGTTTGATTTTGACCGCTCCGAGCGGGAGGCGCTGGCGGGACTGCTCCGCGCCCACGGCCTGCCCGGCGGTGCGGCGGATGTGGCGCTGTACCATAAGATCAACCAGGGCCTCTGGGATCGGTTCGACCGGGGGGAGGTGCGGCGGGAATGGCTGGTGGTGGAGCGCTTTCGGGCCTTTTTGGAGGCGGCGGGACGCCAGGGCGATCCCCGGCAGCTCAACCGGGAGTACCTGCGCCGCCTGGGTGAGAGCGGGCACCTGCTGCCCGGCGCCTATGATCTGTGCCGCAGCCTGGCCCGTTGCTGCACCCTGGCTATCGTCACCAACGGCGTAGCCGTGGCCCAGCGGGGACGGTTCGAGCGTTCCCCCCTGAAGGAGCTGATCCCCTGGCTGTTCATCTCGGAGGAGGTGGGGGCCAGCAAGCCCGACCCGGCCTTTTTTGCGCCGGTGCTGGCAGCGCTGGGGGTGACCGACCGCAGCCGGGTGCTGATGGTGGGAGACAACCTGCTCACCGACATACAAGGCGGCGCCAACGCAGGGCTGGACACCGCGTGGTACCGCCCCGGCCATGCCCCCCGCACGGCGGGGATCGTCCCGACCTATGAAGCGGATTCCTATCGGGCCCTGGAGGCCCTGATTCTGAACCAGACCCCTGAATATCGAAATAAATGAGGTGTCCCCCGTGTCCCCATCTGTTTATGATTCCGTCCGGAACGACCGGCATTCCCGGCACCGGAAACAGCCGCCCCGCCGCTGGAAGCTCCCCTTGCTGCTGGCCGCCGGTGCGGTATGCCTGTGCCTGATCGTAGCGCCCACCCTGGGCAAGTCGCCCGCCCCCGGCACGCCGGCTGGGCAGGCGGCCCCGCCCCCGGCCACCCCGGACTTTGTGCCGACGCCGGAACCGACCCCTACCCCGGCCCCTACGCCCACGCCGGAACCCACGCCCACGCCCGTCCCGGCCTTTGACTTTTCCCAAAGCGCCCCCGAGCGCGAAACGGTGGAGATGGATTACTTCGCAGACGCCCTGTTTATCGGGGATTCCCGCACCGACGGGCTGCGGCTCTACAGCGGCGTCAAGGGCGCGGATTTTTACTGCTATAAGGGCCTGACCATCTTTGAGATGAACAGCCGCAAAGTGGCGGAGATCGACGGGACCAAATACAGCGTGCTGGACGCCCTGGGCCGGGGCAGGCAGTACGCCAAGATCTACATATCCCTGGGCATCAACGAACTGGGCTATTTCGACGACCAGGTCTTTGCGGACACGTTCGCCGCCTTCCTGACGCAGGTAAAGGCCCTTCAGCCCGGCGCGGTGATCTATCTGGAGAACCTGGCGCCGGTGAACCCCGGCAAATGCAAGGCCAACCGCCAGCCTTACTATGTGAACAACGACCGGGTGGCAGACTATAACGCCATCTTCCCCCGCCTGGCGGAGGAGCAGCAGGTGGTGCTGCTGGACGTGGCCGCCGCCCTGAGCGACGCGGACGGGGTCCTCCCCGCCGAGGCCACGGTGGACGGAGTACACTTTACCAAGGATTGGTACAAGACCTGGCTGGCCTATCTGATGGACCATACGGTGGATGCGGAGGAATACGCGGCGGGACAGACCGGCGCGGCGGAAGGAGAGAGCGGATCATGAAACGAGTGCTGTTACTGCTGCTGGCGGGGGTCCTGAGCGTGGGACTGGCTGCCTGCGGGGGCGGCTTTGCCGGGTATGACCCGGAAACGACCGCCCAGGCGCTGCTGGATTCCGGCGCATTTGAGGACGCCCTGGACACACTGGACGAGGAAAGCGCCTGTATGGTCTACGGCCTGGACCCGGAGCAGGTGGAGGACTGTGTGGTCTACGCCTCCATTACCGCCGGGGCGGAGGAGATCGCGGTGCTCCGCATGACCGATGAGGATGCCGCCAAAGCCGCCCTGGAGGCCCTGAAGGGCCGGGTGGAGGACCAGATCGCCGCTCTGAAGGATTATCAGCCGGAGGAAGTGGGCAAACTGGACGGAGCCATCCTGGACCGGCAGGGAACGACGGTGCTGCTGGCTGTGCCGGCCAGCCATGACCTGGCGCAGGCCGCGCTGGACGCGCTGCGGTGAACTGCTTAACCATCCCCGCATTTTTGCGGGGATGCCGTCCGCTGCACTTGTACGCTTCCCCGCAGGGGGAGCGCGGCGGCCATAAGGCGGCAGCGTAAAAAACCGGGCCGGGCCGCTGGGCCAGGCCCGGTTTTTTCACGCCGGCGGAAACTTTTTGCCGTCCCCGGCCGTCTCAGGAATCAGAAAAGGAGCGCTGTACAGCCTTGGAGCAGACCGAAGGGATCATCCACCGCCAGCTGGTGGACTATATCGTGGCGGGGCAGGGGGATTTTTACCGTCTGGCGTACAGCTATGTCCAAAACCGGGATGCGGCCCTGGATGTGGTGCAGGAGAGCATCGTCAAGGCCCTGTCCAAGTCGGACTCCCTGCGCCGTCCGGAGTATATGAAGAGCTGGTTCTACCGGATCCTGCTCAATGAGAGCATGAACCACTTCCGCCGGGGCAGAAGGCTGGTCCCGCTGGAGGATACCCTGGCCGACCGGGCCGCCCCCGAGACCGACCCGGGCCTGCGGCTGGACCTGTACGACGCGCTGGAGCGGCTGGACCTCAAAGAACAGACGGTGATCCGGCTGCGTTTTTTTGAAGATATGAAGCTGGAGGAGATCGCTCTGGCGACCCACACCAATCTGAATACCGTGAAATCCCGGCTCTACAAGGGCCTGCGGAAGCTGCGGGAACTGACGGGGGAGGAACTGAACGATGCATGAGGCATGGGAGCGCGCACGGGCGCGCTATCAGGCGGCCGCGCTGCCGGAGGAGCTGGCCTTTGCCGTGGCGGGCGCGGTGCGGCGCGGGGAACGTCAGCGGAAGGGGCGGCGGGCACTTCGGCGGGCGGCGGCCACCGCGCTGGCCGGCTGCGCCTGCTTCGCGCTGCTGCTCAACGTCAGCCCCACCTTTGCCGGGGCGGTATACCAGGTGCCGGTGCTGGGGCAGCTGGCCCGGGTGATCACCGTGAAGGAGTACTCCATCAACGACCGGGATCACCTGATCGACGTGCGCCTGCCCGCCCTGGAGCTGGCGGCCAATACCGATCTGGAGCAGCGCGTCAATACGGAGATCCGCACGCGCATCGACCAGGTGCTTCAGGAGGCGGAGGACCGGGCCCGCGAGACCCGGGAGGCCTATGTGGCCACCGGCGGTGCGCAGAGCGATTTTATTCCCATCATCATCACGGTGGACTACGAGATCAAGTGCCAGAACGGGCAGTACCTCTCCTTTGTGCTGACCAAAACCGAGACGCTGGCCAGCGCCTATACAGAGGTGTACACCTACAACATCGACCTTCCGGCCGGGCGGGAGGTCTCCCTGCGGGATTTGCTGGGGCCCAACTACAAACAGCTGGCCAACCAGGCGATCCGCGCGGAGATCGCCCGGCGGGAGGCGGAGGACCCGGACAACCGGTACTTCCACGGCGAGGACGGGGTGGAGGGCTTTACCTCCATTGCCGACGACCAGCGGTTCTATCTCAACGGGGACGGCGTACCCGTGGTGGTCTTTGAGAAATATGAAATTGCACCCGGCTACATGGGCGAGCAGGAATTTGAGATAATACCCTGAACCGCAGGCAAAGGGGGGCGCGGCTGCCTCCCGGGACGGCAGGGCCGCGGTATCGGCCGGCTGTCGAAACACGGCCCGTTCCGCCCGCCGGACGAGGGCGGCTCCCGCCGCGCGGGAACGCCGGAAACGGTATGCCCGGCTGGGCGTTTGGGAAAAGAACGCCAAGACGATCGCCTTTTATCAAAACCACGGTTTTTATCAGACCGGCGCCCGCTCCTTTTTTGTGGGGGACGCCCGGCAGCGCGATTCCATCATGCGGAAGGACCTGTAAACAGGGGAGGTATGTTTATGTTTCGGGAGATGCGCAGAAAGCGCCAGGCGTTGACGCGGGAGGCGTGTGAGGCCGTCCTTTGCCGGAGGACCTGCGGCGTGTTGGCGCTGTCCGGGGACGATGGGTACCCCTACGCGGTGCCCATCAGCTATGTGTACGATGGGGGCAGGATCTATTTCCACTGTGCCAAGGACGGCCATAAGCTGGACGCCGTCCGGCGCTGCGGCAAGGCGTCCTTCTGTGTGGTGGATCAGGATCAGGTCGTCCCGGAGGAATACACCAGCTATTTCCGAAGCGTCATCGTCTTTGGGCAGATGCGGGTGCTGGAGGACGAGCGGGAGAAGCGCGCCGCCATCGAAGCGCTGGCCCTTCGCTACGCCCCGGAGGACGGCGCGGACCGCCGGAAGGCGGTCATCGACCGGGAATGGGCGCCGCTGTGTATGCTGGAGCTGACCATAGAGCACATGACGGGGAAGCAGGCCATTGAATTGGTGCAGGCCTGAAAGGCTGCGCAGGAAGCGGAAAACGGAGCGGTGCCCATCGCATGGCATGACCCATGGAGGCTCTGCATGGTACGACAGGCCCGTGTTTACAACACGGGCCTGCTTTTTATCGGGGAGAAGGGCTGCGCGCCCTGTACCGGGAAAGACCGCACGCGCTCTTTGATAAAGCCGCCCCCCGGCGCAATCTGACGCGCCGGGGGGCGGCTTTATGCTTATTTACCGCGCCGCAGGTCGCAGAGGACCTTGACCAGCTGGATGACCAGGGTGGGCAGAAAAGCCAGCAGCACGATCTCCCCGAGGTTGGCCGGGCGGAAGGAGGCCGCCACCAGAAACAGGCTTTTCAGGCCGGGGATAAAGAGGACCGCCAGCAGCAGCACCACGCCGGCGCAGAACGCCAGGATGGAATATAGGTTGGTGGACAGCTTCAGACGGAAAACGGACTCGTCCCCGCGGCAGTTGAAGCCGTGGAACAGCCGGGCCAGCGTGAGGGTGGCAAAGGCCATGGTGCTGGCCAGGGCGGCGCTCTCCTGATAGCCCAGATAAAAAGCGATCATCGTGACCACGGCGATCAGCAGGCCCTGAGCGCCGATGCGGGAGAGCAGGCTCTTGTTGAGGATGGGCTCCTTGGGGTCCCGGGGCTTCTGCCGCAGCAGGCCCTTGCGGGCGGGTTCCATGCCGATGGCGATGGCGGGCAGGCTGTCGGTCAGCAGGTTGATAAACAGCAGGTGGACCGGCTGGAACGGCACGGGAAGGGCCAGCAGGGAGGCGTACAGTACGCAGAAGATGCCCGCCGCGTTGCCCGAGAGCAAGAACTGGATGGCGTTTTTGATATTGGCGTAGACGCTGCGGCCGTTGACCACGGCCTTGACGATGGTGGCGAAGTTGTCGTCGGCCAGGATCATGGAGGCCGCATCCTTGCTCACTTCCGTGCCGGTGATGCCCATGGCCACGCCGATATCGGCCTTTTTCAGGGCGGGGGCGTCGTTGACGCCGTCGCCGGTCATGGATACGATGCTGCCCCGACGCTGCCAGGCGTTTACAATGCGTATTTTATGTTCGGGAGATACCCGCGCGTAGACCGAAATGCCGGCCAGCCGCTGATCCAGATCGGCGTCGGTCATGTTATCCAGCTCCACGCCGGAGACGGCCTCGTCTCCCTCCCGGAAGATGCCCAGCTGCTTGGCGATGGCGGAGGCGGTGACCTTATGATCGCCGGTGATCATAATGGTACGGATGCCGCCCTCCCGGGCGTCGGAGACGGCCTGGATGGCCTCAGGCCGGGGCGGGTCGATCATGGAGATCAGGCCGATAAAGGTGAAGCCGTCCTCATCCGAGAGCGCGGGGGGGCGGAAGCCGGGCAGCTCCTTATACCCGAAGGAGAGCACCCGAAGTCCCTCCATGGACAGCTCCATATTGATCCGGGAGATGGCCTCCCGGCGTTCCGGGGTCATCTCGACCGGGCCCTCCCGGGTGAGCAGGTAGTTGGAGCGCTGGAGCAGCACGTCGATGGCGCCCTTGGTAAAGAGGGTGGGGACGCCGTCGATATCGTGGAGAGTGCTCATGAGCTTGCGGTCGGAATCGAAGGCCAGCTCGCCCAGCCGGGGGTGCTGGGCGCGGTAGGCCTCCTCGTCCACGCCGAACTTTTCTCCCAGCTGCACCAGGGCCACCTCGGTGGGATCGCCGATGGAGGCACCGGTCTGCTGATTGTTGGTGGCGTCGCTGGCCAGCAGAGCGGCCTTCAGCAGCAGCCGCTGTACGTCGTTGACCAGGTTCAGGTCGTCTCCCTCCAGCAGGGAGCCGTCGGCGTACACCTTCTGGGGGGTCATTTTGTTCTGGGTCAGGGTCCCCGTCTTGTCGGAGCAGATGACGGATACGCTCCCCAGGCTCTCCACGGCCTTGAGGTCTTTGATGATGGCGTTTTGCCGGGCCATCTTCTGCGTGCCCATGGCCAGCACGATGGTGACGATGGAGGAAAGCGCCTCCGGGATGGCGGCCACGGCCAGGGCCACGGCAAACATCAGGGAGTCCAGCACGCCCATGCCCGTACGGAAGATGGAGAGCAGAAACACCGCGGCGCAGATGATCATGATGACGGTGGCCAGCTTGGCGCTGAATTTGTCCAGACTTTCCTGGAGCGGGGTCTTGCGCTGCTGGGTCTGGTTCATGAGCGCGGCGATCTTGCCCAGCTCGGTCTCCATGCCGGTGGCGGTGACCAGCACGGTGGCCCGGCCGTAGGTGACCAGGGAGCCGGAAAAGACCATGTTTTTCTGGTCGCCCAGCGCCACCTGCTCGGCGGTGATGGCCTCGGCGGTCTTGTCCACGCCCTCGGATTCGCCGGTCAGGGAACTTTCGTTGACCTTCAGAGAGAAGTTCTCCAGAATGCGGCCGTCGGCCACCACCATGTCCCCGGCCTCCAGCAGCACGATGTCGCCGGGCACCACGTCTGCAGAGGGGATCTCCAGCCGCACGCCGCCCCGCAGCACTTTGGCCGAGGGAGCGGACATCGCCTTCAGGCTCTCCAGGGATTTTTCCGCCTTCACGTACTGGGCGGTACCCAAAATGGCGTTGAGAACGAGTACGGCAAAGATGACGATGGTGCTCTCCACGTTTTCCGAAAGGGCGGAGATGACCGCGGCGATGAGGAGGATGACCACCAAAAGATCCTTGAACTGCTCGAAAAAGATCTGGGATACGCTTTTCTGTTTGCCCTCGGAGAGCTTGTTGGGACCATATTGCCCGGTACGGCGGCGCACCTCCTCCCCGCTCAGGCCGGCGGGGGCGGCTTTTTGCGCCTCCAGCGCCTGCTGCGGGGTCTTGCGGTAATAGGCCTCTGCCATTACGATTCCTTCCTTCCACATATTGTCTCACAAGCGGGAGAGGCAATAAAAAAAGACCTCCCGCCAACTGCCGCCCATAGCGACAGCTGCCGAAAAGTCTTGTTACCACGACGGGCGCATACCGCCAGGTCCGCAGACGGACCGTGATGTTGACGGCATGACTTTCAAACTACTCCCTTTTCAACTGCCGATATGATATCACAGCCCCGAACGCAAGTCAAACGGTTTTTCTCAGGATGTGCCATTTTCCGGTTTTTATGAGCGCGGCTGCGCGGGCTGCTCCCGGTAGACCAGCAGGTCCCCCACCCCGCAGCGCAGGACGAAGCAGATGCGGGCCAGAATGTCCGCGTCGATCTTCTCCACCTGGTTTTTATACCATTTGTCAATGACCTCGTAGCGGGTGTTTACCAGCCGGGCCATGCGGTTCCGGGAGATCCCGCGCTGGTCCATCAGCTCGCGCAGCCGGAGTTCCACCCGGCCGTACTCCTGGATCAAAAGGACGCCCTGCTCGTTCATCTCATCACCCCGGGATAATACTACAAGCGCCGTTATCAAATTATAATATCCATATAAAACGTTACTATACAAACAGTAAATAATGTGCTATAATACCTGCGGTTCCGGTGCACCGGGGGGAATGCGGCCGATATCGGGCGGCGTACCCTGCGGGACCGGGGTGGAGCGGATGGGCCGGATGGCCGGGAAAATATGCATCCGGCCGGAGACCGATTGCGTAAAAGTCCTGTAATTGTCTGTGAAAAGCAAAAAAACACTACCCAAATGAAGGAAGTTACGCTATAATTATCTTGAATCGGTATCCCCAGGCGCCGGGAAGGAAGAAGGAGGGGCAGCGATGGGCAAAAACGCACCCGTGACCGTGGTCAAAAGGGTCGCCGTCACTATGCTGGGCGGCTTTCGCATTCGGGTAGACGGTAATGTGCTCACCGATGAGATCAATCGCTCCCAAAAGCTGTGGAACGTGCTGTGTTACCTGATTGCCCATCGGGAACGCACCGTGCCTCAGTCGGAGTTTATCGAGCTGTTCTGGCCGGAGGAAAACAGCGCCAATCCGACCAATGCGCTCAAGACCCTGCTCTATCGGGTGCGCAGCCTGCTGGAGCCGCTGTTTGGGGAGGGGCTGGAGCCCATCCTTTCCCAGCGGGGGGCCTACGCCTGGAATCCGGCCATCGCCTGTGAGATGGACGTGGACCGATTCGAGCTGCTGTGCCGCCGGGCCCAGGATACCGCCCTGCCCGCCCAGAAGCGCATGGCGCTGTATGAGGAGGCCGCCGAGATGTATCGGGGCGATTACCTGCCCAAGCTGGCCAACCAGATGTGGGTGGTACCCATCAGCGCCCACTATCATGCCCTGTACCTGGAGGCGGTAAAGGAGTACGCCGATCTGCTGGAGCACGCGGAGAAATTTGAGGCCATGGCCGAACTGTGTACCCGCGCCAGCCAGCTCGACCCGCTGGACGAGAGCCTGCACACCCTGATCGTCCGGGCCCTGCTGCGCCAGGGAAAGGATTCCGCCGCCCTGAGCCATTACGAAAAGGCGACCGATCTGCTCTACCGGAATCTGGGCGTGCGTCCCTCTGAGGAGCTGCGGGCTCTCTACCGGGAGATTATGGACGTGGAGGAGCGCCTGGAGACCAATCTGGAGGTCATCCAGGCCAATCTGCGGGAAGCGGCCCAGCGGCCCGGGGCCTTTGTGTGCGAGTACGGCTTCTTTAAGGAGGCCTACCGGCTGGAGGCCCGCCGTTCCGCCCGCAGCGGGGCCTGCGTACATATCGCGCTGATCACCGTCTCCCTGCCCGACGGTGGAGTTCCGCCCCTGGGCGTGCTCAACACCACCATGGACCAGCTGCTGGAGGTGCTGGTGCACAACCTGCGCCGGGGGGACGTGGTCTCCAAGTACAGCGGCGCCCAATACGTCGTCATGCTGCCGGCGGCCAATTTTGAAGATTCCACCATGGTCGTAGAACGGATCGTGAACGCCTTTTACCGCCAGCACCGGCGGAATTTCCTCAAGCTCACCTACCGGATCCGTGAGCTGTCTTGAAACAATAGGAGCTTATCTCTATGAAAAAACGCACCGCCACTCATTTGGGTACCGTCCTTGTGTGCCTGGCCTGCGTCTGCCTGGGCGCAGTCCTGGCCCTGGTGTGGCAGGGCAGGCAGTCCGTCCTGCCCGCCGCCCCCCAGATATCAGCCGCGCCGCTGCCTGCCGCCACGCCGGAGCCTACCCCCAATGCCACCGCTGCGCCGGAGCCGACGCCGGAGGCCGAGGCGGGCGGCGACCCGGCTCTGGTCGAAGACAACGGATTGCCCAAGGATCAGCTGTATGTGACCGACGCGCGGAAGGGCTATGCCGACGGCGCGCTGCGCCTCATCATCCCCAAGCTGGGAGTGGATGTGCCGGTGCTGGACGGGGTGGACGCCCAGACCCTCCTGCGGGGGGTGGGACTGTACGATTACGCCCAGCTGCCCGGCGAGGGCGGGGCCAACACCTCCATCGCCGGCCACCGCAACGGCCTGCGGGGCGGCAAGATCACCGACAATATGCCCTTCTACTACATCAATACCCTGACCGAGGGAGACTACCTCTACCTCCAGGACAGTGAGCAGATCTACCAGTACCTTTGGGAATGCACCGAGGTCATCGAGCCCAGCAACTGGGGCCCCATCTACAATCAGGGCTACGCCTGCGTCACCCTGACGACCTGTACGCCCATCGGCGTGGCGGACCACCGGCTGGTGGTCCGGGGGGCGCTGGTGGACACCATTCCGCTGAGCGGGGATTACGATTATCCCGCCAGCACCACTGAGGAGTGACCGATCGATATGAAACACAGCAAGCTCAGGCGTGCCGCCGCCGCTCTGCTGGCACTGGCGCTGGTGCTGGGCGCGGGTGGCGTCCTGCTGGCCGCGTCGGAGGCCAAGGCGGCCAAGCCTGCCTCCCTGCCCGTCAAGGCGGAGACCAAGACCGGCGTTACCGTATACGCCAACGCCAAGGCATCCATCGACGCCTCCAACCTGGCGGAAGGCTACCTGCTGGTGACGTATACCGGCGGGAGGAATGTGAAGATCAAGGTACAGATCACCAAGGAGGGCGGCGTCACCTACACCTATAACCTGAACAACCAGGGCGGTACGGAGACCTTTCCGCTGACCGAAGGAGACGGCAAATATACCGTCAAGGTGTTTGAGAACACCACCGGCACCAAATATGCCGTTGCCCACAGCGCCGCGGTGGAGCTGAAGCTGCGCAACGATTTTCTGCCCTTCCTTTACCCCAACCAATTTGTCGATTACAACGCCAAGTCCGCCGTGGTGTCCAAGGCCGCGGAGATCGTCTCCGCCGCCGGGGCGGCGACGGACCTGTCCAGGGTGCAGGCGGTGTTTGATTTCGTTACCAAGAACTTTTCCTATGATTATGAGCTGGCCAAGACGGTGCAGAGCGGTTATCTGCCAGTGGTGGACCGTGTGCTGGAGGGAAAGAAGGGGATCTGCTTCGATTATGCCGCGGTGATGTGCGCCATGCTCCGCAGCCAGAACATCCCCTGCAAGCTGGTGGTGGGCTATGCCGGGACCACGTATCATGCCTGGATCAACGTATATATCGACGGCGTGGGCTGGGTGGACAAGGTGATCTATTTTGACGGAGAGAGCTGGACGCTGATGGACCCCACCTTTGTTTCCACCGGCAAGGCAAGCCAAAGCATCATGAAGTACGTGACCGACGACACCAATTACACGCAGAAATACGCCTATTGACATAATTATGCTGGAAAGCGGGGGTCCTGCGGCACGCCGTGGGGCCCCTTTCCAAAGGGAGGGTGGCCGGATGGAACGGGATCGGATGCGGCGGGAGACGCTGGACGACGACACGCTGTCTTTGTTTTGCAGTCAGCTTTCCCTGATGCTCCAGGCGGGTATCGGCGTGGAGGAGGGGGCGGCCCTGTTGGCCGGCGATGCGGACGAGCCGGGGCAGCGGACCCTGCTGGCCGGCCTGCGGGCCGGCCTGGACCGGGGTGAGCCCCTCTCGCAGGCGCTGGAAGCGACGGGCGGGTTCCCGGATTACCTCCTGCGCATGGTAGAGATCGGCCAGGCGTCGGGGCGCCTGGATCAGGTGCTCGCCGCGCTGGGGCGCTATTACGCCCGCCAGGCGGATACCCGCCGGGCCCTGCGCAGGGCGGTGGCCTACCCCGCGGTGATGGCGGTGCTCATCGCCGTGATTTTCCTGGTGCTGGTGGCCCGGGTGCTTCCTGTGTTCCAACAGGTTTTCGTGCAGCTGGGGGTGGAGCTCTCCCCGGTAGCCGCCGCGCTGCTGCGGTTCGGCAGCGCGGGGCAGGCGGTCACCGCTGCGGCCGCGGTGGTGTTGGCCCTGTGCGCGCTGCTGCTGGTATGGCTGCTGCGCGCCCAAACGGGCGCGGCGGCGCTGAGCGGCCTGTTTGCCCGCACCAGGGCGGCCCGGGCGCTGGGCCGCAGCTGGTTTGCCTCCGCCATGGCGATGATGCTCTCCAGCGGCGTGCCGCTGGACGAGGCCATGGAGCGCACCGCCGGTCTGTTGGCAGGCTCCCCTCTGGCCGCGCCCCTGGCCGACTGCCGGGCGCGGATGGAGCAGGGGGAGCCCTTCCGCAAGGCGGTGGAGCAGGCGGGCGTCCTCTCCGGACTTTCGGCGGGACTGCTGTCCGCCGGCGAGCGGGCCGGGCGCACCGACCAGGCCATGGAGGAGCTTTCCCAACGCTGCCGGCAGGAGGCCGACGAGGCGCTGGAACAGCTGCTCGGCCGGTTCGAATACGCTCTGGTGGCGGCCCTGTGCGCAGCGGTGGCCCTGGTGCTTTTGTCGGTGATGCTCCCCCTGCTGGGGGTGCTCTCCGCGGTGGGGGGGTAGCCTATGGCGCGCAGAGGGCCTGTCCTGCGCCGGGGATTGCCGCTGGCCCTTCTGTTGGCGCTGGTCCCCCTGGCCCTTCTGCTGGCGGCCCGCAGCCTGGGCGGGCGGGCCGGCCGGGAAGGACTGGAACTGGCGGAACAGTCCATCCGCCGCGCGGCGGTGCAGTGTTATGCCCTGGAGGGCTTCTACCCCGCGGGGGTGGATTATCTGGAGGAATACTACGGCGTATCCGTGGACGAAGACCGCTATTTTGTGGATTACCGGTATATTGCCTCCAATCTGATGCCTGATATCACCGTGCTGCCCACAGGGTAAGCCGGATCGGTTTGGAACGGAGGGGGCGTAATCGGATGAAAGCGTTTGGCCGCAGCGCCCGGTCCAGCCTGGTGCTGGTGCTGTGCGCCCTGTTTTTCCTGCTGGCCATGGGGCTGACCCTGCTGTCCAGCGGGGTATACCGCGCCGTTGCGGCCCAGGCGGATGAGACCTATGCCCAGCGTACCGCGCTGTCCTATCTGGTCAATCAGGTCCGCCGGAGCGACGCGCCCGGGGGAGTGTCCGTAGGGCGCTTTGGTGATTCCGATGCCCTCTTCCTGCGGGAGGAGGGGTATGTCACCATCCTCTACTGCTATGAAGGGCAGCTCCGGGAGCTGTATATGGAAGACGGGCTGGAACTCTCCCCTGCGGACGGAGTGGACGTGCTGCCGCTGGAGCGGCTGGAGCTGGCGTGCGGCGGGGGACGGCTCACCATCGCGGCGGCGGGGCGTACCGTCACGTTGTATCCCCGCTGCGGGGTGGAACAGGAGGGGGCGGTATGAGGCGGACCCACCTGTTTCTCACCGAGCTGGTGCTGGACCTGTTCCTCTTCGCCGTGTGCGCGGCGGTGTGCGCAGGACTGCTGCTCCGCGCCAGAGGCATGAGCCGGGAGAGCCGGCGCCTGACCGAGGCGGTCTACGCGGCCCAGACCATCGCAGAGCAGTGGCGCGCCACCGGCGTACGGCCCGCGTGGCCTGCGCAGGACGGGAGCGGTCTCACCGGTGTCCTTACCGTGTCGGGGGACGCGCTGGATATCGCCGTCTATGCCGACGGCGCGCTGGTCTACACGCTGGAGGGGGTGCGCTGCCTTGGATAAGCAGACCTCGCCCATCGGCGTGGGCGTCATCTCCATCTTAACGGTACTGCTGGTACTGTGTCTGGCGGTGTTCGCCGCCCTGACCCTGTCCAGCGCCCGGGCGGATCTGGCCCTGTCCCGCCGCAACGCCGACACGGTCCAGGCCTATTACGCCGCCGACGCTCAGGCAGTCCGTTGCTATGAGGCGTTCGCCGCCGGGCAGGAGGATATGCTGGAGGCCACGATCCCCGTGACGAAATATCAGTCCCTGTACCTGCGCCTGGCGCGCCGCGCAGACGGGGAGGTGGAGATCCTGGACTGGCGCACCGTGGCCGCGGAGGCGGAGCTGGACGAGACCCTGCCGGTCTGGGACGGGATACCGGAGGACGGACGGGCTCATCCGAGAACCTTTGGAAGGAAGAGGTGCCATGGAACTGCTGCAGCTGCTGCGGCAGGCGGTGGAGCGGGGCGCGTCCGACGTGCTGCTCATCGCCGGCCTGCCGGTGGCCTATAAGATCAACGGGGTCATCCTCCGGGAGGGGGAGCGCCTGGGCCCGGCGGACACCGCCGGACTGCTGGAGGGGCTCTACCGCCTGGCGGGGGAGCGGGATATGGCCCTTCTGCTCCAGACCGGGGACGACGACTTCTCCTTTGCGCTGCCCGGCTTGTCCCGTTTTCGGGTCAACGCCCTCAAGCAGCGGGGCAGCTTGGGGGCGGTGGTGCGGGTGGTCTCCTTTACCCTGCCCGACCGCACGGCTCTGGGCATCCCGGACAACGTGATGGCCTTCGCCTCCTGCCCCAGGGGGCTGGTGCTTTTTACCGGTCCGGCGGGCAGCGGCAAGACCACGACGCTGGCCTGTATCGTGGACCAGGTGAACTCCACCCGCAACGCCCATGTGATCACCATCGAGGACCCCATTGAACACCTCCACCAGCACAAAAAGAGCGTGGTCACCCAGCGGGAGCTGTCCACCGATACCCGCAGTTATGACGCCGCGCTGCGGGCGGCGCTGCGGGAGGCGCCCGATATCATCCTGCTGGGGGAGATGCGGGACGCGGAGACCATCCGGGCCGCCGTTACCGCCGCCGAGACGGGGCACCTGGTCATCTCCACCCTGCATACCATCGGCGCGGCCAACACCATCGACCGCATCGTGGATTCTTTCCCGCCGGAACAGCAGGGGCAGATCCGTACCCAGATCGCGCTGGTGCTGGAGGGGGTCGTGTCCCAGACGCTGATCCCGGCTGTGGACGGGACGCTGGTGCCGGCGTTCGAAGTGATGACGGCAAACAACGCCGTGCGCAATCTGATCCGGGAATCCAAGGCCCACCAGCTGGACAACGTCATCGCCCAGAGCGCGGCCCAGGGAATGATCACCCTGGATCAGAGCATCCTGAAGCTGGCCCAGGCCGGACGGATCGCCCCGGCCGAGGCCCTGCGCTATTGTATGAACCCTGAGTGGCTGCAAAAGCGGCTCAGTGCCCAAGTCTAAAAGGAGGCGTGCCTTATGTCCATCCGACTTAACCATAACTCCGCCGCCCTGCGGGTATGCGTGGACCGTGCCGAGCAGGGCCGCATCAGCGGCCGGGTCTTTGGTCAGCGGCTGGTCCGCCCCATCGTGTTCACCGATATCGGAGATTTGCTGCTCCAGGTGGAGGCGGTGCTGGACGCCCAGAATTTTCCCCAGGCCTTTCAGCGGGTGCGCACTTTTGTGCCCGGCAAAATGGAGCAGCAGCCCCCTGCCGCCCTGGGGGTGGAGGACGGGATCCCGGCCGGGGAGGTAGCCGCCGCCGCCGGGCAGGTGACGACCTTCCTCCTGTCGGTCGTCACACGCCGCAATACCACCTGGCAGGGCTATCTGGAATGGCTGGACAGCGGGGAGCGGCAGGAATTCGAAAGCGTTTTGGAGCTGCTCAAGCTTACCGACCAGCACGTGTTCCGGCAGAATTAGAAAACAGGATCCCTGCGCCCCCGCGCCCTCCCTTCGGGGACGGGAGGACGCGTTCGACTCCTGCCAGTCATAGGAAAAAACGTAATATTCTTTTGACGGGCATTATACAGGGGAATATGCAGCGCCTTATTTTGGTAAAATTTTTGTAAATCCACCGTTCATGAGGTTTTCCACATTTTCCACAGGGTTTTCCACAACGGTGCAGACCCTGAAAATTCCGGCGGTTATGCAAAGATAAGTTGACATAAAAGAAGTCAAGAAAAAAATCAACGGCGGAATCCACAAAGTTTTACGTCTACCAGTCCCTGGAAGATGAAGAAGCACGACGGGAAGAGAAAGGGGTGTTTCCCATGTCCGATACCATTGCCGCCATCGCCACCGCCCCGGCGCCCGGGGCCATCGGGATCCTGCGGCTGTCCGGCGACGGCGCCATTGCCGCCGCCTCGGCGGTCTTTCGCCCGGCCAGCGGGCTTCCCCTGGCGGAGCAGCAGGACCGCAGGCTGATCTACGGAGCCCTGCTGGGGCCGGACGGGTCGGTCATCGATCAGGCCCTGGCCACGATTTCCCGCGCGCCCCACAGCTATACCGGGGAGGATACCGCGGAAGTACAGTGTCACGGCTCCCCCATGGTGCTCTCCCTGGGGTTGGAGTCCCTGTTCCGCCAGGGGGCCCGGCAGGCGCTGCCGGGGGAGTTTACCAAACGGGCCTTTCTCCATGGCCGGCTGGACCTGACCCAGGCGGAAGCGGTGGCGGACCTGGTGGATGCGGAGACGCCCGCCGCCGTGCGGCAGGCTGCCGGACAGCTCTCCGGCGTGCTGGGGAGGCGGGTGCGGGCCGTCTACGACGGCCTGGTGGACGTACTGGCCCACTTTCACGCGGTACTGGACTATCCGGACGAGGAGATCGACCCCTTCCGTTCTGAGACCATTGGCGGCGCGCTGGACCGGGCCCGGGAGGCGCTGGAGGGCCTGCTGGCCACCTATGACCGGGGGCGGTATATCTGCGGCGGCGTGCCCTGCGTGCTGGCGGGGCGGCCCAATGCGGGGAAATCCTCTCTGCTCAACGCGCTGGTGGGCTACGAGCGGGCCATCGTCACAGACGTGCCCGGCACCACCCGGGATACGGTGGAGGAGCGCTGCCGTCTGGGCGGCGTGGTGCTCCGGCTCATCGATACGGCGGGACTGCGGGAGACGGAGGATACGGTGGAGCGGTTGGGCGTGGAGCGCAGCCGCTGCGCCCTGGCCGCTGCGGAGCTGGCGCTGCTGGTGCTGGACGGCTCCGCCCCCCTGACCGTGGAGGATGAGCAGGCCATGGAGCAGGCGGCCGCGGCGCCCCGGGTGATCTGCCTGGTCAACAAGTCCGACCTGCCGCTGGCGGTGGATCTGGAGAGGCTGAAGCGGCGGTTCGGCCGCCTCTGCGTGGTCAGCGCCGCCACCGGGGAAGGGCTGGACCGCCTGGCCGGGCAGGTCGCGGAGCTGTTCCCCACCGGCGGGGATCAGGGTGCGGGAGAGCTGCTGACCAACGCCCGGCAGGCCGCCGCCGCCCGGCGGGCACTGGAGAGCGTGGAACGGGCGCAGACCGCCTTGGCGGCGGGCGTGACGGCCGACGCCATGCTCACCGATGTGGAGCAGGGCCTTTCCGCGCTGGGAGAGCTTACCGGCGCCAGCATCCGGGAGGATGTGACCGCGCGGATCTTCGAACGGTTTTGTGTGGGCAAATAGGGAACATGTCTGGAAATAATTTTCACGTTCACAAAATATTCAAAATATATTGACAAAATTTTAACAATGGATATAATAGGACCGTAGCTTTTTTCATCCAAACATGTGAAAGGCAAGGGGGAGTATTATGTTCAAGAAATTCACCAATGGCTGCGTCCGTATCGTCAACCGGTGGCTGCCGGACCCGTTCCTGTTCGCCATTATCCTGACGATCGTGGTGTTCATCGCCGCCATGATCGGCACGCAGCAGGGGCCTGTGGCGCTGGTCAACGCCTGGGGCAACTCCAAGGGGTTCTGGGGCCTGCTGTCTTTCTCCATGCAGATGGCGCTGGTGCTGGTGCTGGGTTCCGCCATGGCTTCCGCCAAGATCTGCAAACGGGCGCTGGGCGCCATCGCCAGCCTGGCCAAAGACAAGAAGAGCGCGATCCTGATCACAACCTTCGTCTCCACCATCTGCTGCTGGCTCAACTGGGGCTTCGGCCTCATCGCGGGCGCCCTGCTGGCCAAGGAGGTGGCCCGCCGCGTCCGTGACGTGGACTATCCGCTGCTCATCGCCTCCGCCTACTCCGGCTTCGTGATCTGGCATGCGGGCCTGTCCGGCTCCATCCCGCTGCAAATGGGCGCCGAGACCGGTACCGAGATCCTGGGGGTCGTGTATCGGGCACCTACCAGCACCACGATCTTCCACCCGATGAACCTGCTCATGGTAGCCGTGATCCTGCTGGTCATGCCGTTGGTCAACTACGCGATGCATCCCGACACGGCCCATACCATTACCGTGGACCCCTCCCTGCTGGTGGAGGACGAGGAGCGTACTTACGCGATCGACACGCCCGCCGAGCGGATCGAGCACAACAAGGTCCTGTGGTTCATCACTCTGGTGCTTGGCTTCGCCTACATCGTGTATCACTTTGCGACCAAGGGCTTCAATCTGGACCTGAACATCGTCAACATGATCTTCATGTTCCTGGGCATCCTGCTGCACGGCGACCTGCGCAGATATGTGGACGCCATCGCCGATGCCGCGGGCGGCGCCGCGGGCATTTTGCTGCAGTTCCCCTTCTATGCCGGCATCATGGGCCTGATGGTGGCCGAAAACCAGCTTGGCGTATCCCTGGCCGGTATTATCGCCGACTTCTTCACCAACATCTCCAACAACGTGACCTTCCCGGTGCTGACCTTCCTGTCGGCCGGCATCATCAACTTCTTCGTACCCTCCGGCGGAGGCCAGTGGGCGGTGCAGGCCCCCATCGTTATGCCCGCCGCCACCGAAATGGGCGTGGAATACGGCCGCGCCGCCATGGCCATCGCCTGGGGCGACCAGTGGACCAATATGATCCAGCCCTTCTGGGCCTTGCCCGCGCTGGGCATCGCCGGTCTGAAGGCGCGCAACATCATGGGTTACCTGGTCATCGTGCTGATTTTTACCGGTGTGGTGGCCTGCCTGGGCTTTTTGGGCTGGGGCCTTTTCTTCCACGGCTGAGCCGAAGCAAAACAAATCCGGGGCCGCGCCATCGCGCGGCCCCGGATTGTTTCGTTTCAGCTGGTCTCCTCAAAGCTTACGCCGCAGTTGCGGCAGTTCACGGTGATCTTTCCCTTGCCCCGGGGCACCCGCAGGTATTGTCCGCAGTTGGGGCACTTGAAGTAGCGGTGCTCCTTGTCCCGGCAGATGGTGCGGCGCATTTTGCACCAGCGGATGACCGGCCCGGCAAACTGCAGAAATCTGGCGTTCTCCGCCCGGCGCTTGTCAATCCTGCGGGAAAACATCCGGTACAAGTCCCATGCCAGCACCGCCAGGGCGATCCATTGCAGGAACGCCAGATAGCGCAGGCCCGACAACAGACTCAGGATCAGATAGACCACCAGAAGGAAAAAGGAGAGCTGGTCGCCGCCGTATCGACCGTACATCAGCCTTCGCAGCATATTCATGATCATGAAATACAGCTCGTCTCCTTCTGTTTATTTGCTATGGTGTTTCTTACGGAATCCTTAACAGGACAATGATAGCGCCAGTTTGCCCCGCCGTCAAGGAAGAAAGCGTAAACAAAATGTGAATTGTGCTTGCGCAGCGGAAGAAAAGCCGCTATACTGAGAAAAAAAGTAAGCATGGAGGTCCGCTATGGGACGTATCGACAAGGAAAATTACTATCTGGACATCGCCGAGACCGTGGCCGAGCGCTCCACCTGCCTGCGCCGGTGCTACGGGGCCATCATCGTGCGCAACGACGAGATCATTGCCACCGGCTACAACGGCGCGCCCCGGGGCCGGAAAAACTGCGTGGACCTGAACTACTGCACCCGGGAGGCCCTGAAGATCCCCTCCGGCCAGCGGTATGAGCTGTGCCGCTCCGTCCATGCGGAGGCCAACGCCATCATCTCCGCCGCCCGCAGCGAGACCATGGGGGCCACGCTGTATATGGCCTGCAAGGATCCGGCCACCGGCGCGCTCATCGCCGGGTCCACCTCCTGCTCCATGTGCCGCCGCCTCATCATCAACGCGGGCATCCAGCGGGTGGTCATTCGGGATACCAAGGCCGAGTACAATGTGGTCCATGTGGAGGATTGGGTGCGGGAGGACGACTCCCTGCCCACCATCCCGCCCCGGCAGCAGGAGTAACTGGGAAAGCAAGGCGGTCCGGCCGGTCAGGCCGGGCCGCCTTTGTCCGTGACATGGTCCAGGGCAAACAGGGCGGCGCCCAGAGCGCCGCACAGGTCGGGGGTATCCCCGATCCACAGCGGCGCGCCCAGACGCTCCTCCAGCGCCTGCACCACGCCCTGGTTGCGGGCCACGCCGCCGGTCATCAGATAGGGCCCGCATCCTCCGGCGCGCTGGACCAGGGCGGCGGTCTTGACGGCCACCGACCGGTTGAGCCCGTGGACGATGTCGGCGGCGCTGTGGTTGTCCGCGATCAGGGAGACCACCTCAGATTCGGCAAAGACCGTGCAGATGCTGGAGATGGTCAGGTCCGTTTCCCAGCGCAGGCCAAGCGTCCCCATCTCCGCAAGTTCCACCTCCAGCACACGGGCCATCATCTCCAGAAAACGGCCGGTGCCGGCGGCACATTTGTCGTTCATGACAAAGTTTTTCACCCCGCCGTCCTCGTCCAGGCAGATGACCTTGCTGTCCTGCCCGCCGATATCGATCACACAGCGCGCCTGGGGGTGTAGATGATGGGCCCCCCGGGCGTGGCAGGTGATCTCGGTGACCTGACCGGTGGCAAAGGGGATGTGGCTGCGGCCATAGCCGGTGGCCACCACGGCGGCCAGATCGTCCAGACCGATCCCCTCCAGGGCGGCCAGCGCCTTTTCCGCCCCCTGCCGGGCCTTGGGGCCGGTGCGCACGATGGCGCTGGCACGGAGGCTGCCCTCCAGGTCCAGGACCGCCAGGTTGGTGGTGGTGGAGCCGCTGTCGATGCCCGCCACATAGCGGCGCCCCCGCCGGGCGGTATGCACCGCCGGGGCGCCCCGCAGGTCCAGCTGTTCCGCAAAGGCATCCAGACGGGTGGAGAGCTGTCCGTCCCCCTGTCGGGTGAAGTCGGTCTCCAACTTGAGCAGGGGAAGGGACGTCCGGCTGCGCAGGGCCTCGTACTCAAAGGAGTAATAGTCGCAGAATTTGACGGTATGATAAAGGATCCCCCGCAGGCGCGGCTGCTCCAGCAGTTCGCTCCGGCGGCCGATCTCGTTCATGCGCATACAGGGCAGCTGTCCCAGCAGAGCCCCGGCATACCAGTCCGGCAGCTGCGGACCCTCCAGCCCTTCGGGCGGCGGGGGAAGGCTGCGGTGCCCGCCGCAGGTCAGGTCGGCCACCGGAAGGGGAGAGCGGCGCCGCAGCGTCTCCAGCAGGCCGGCCCCGGCCCGGGCCCCGGTCACCGCCAGAAAATCCCCCTCCGGCAGCGCAGGGGCGGGAGAAAAGGCGGCGCGGAACGCGGCGGGGTCGAACCGGGTCCCCCGGTAGGCGGCGTAGGCCGCCGCCAGGCGCTCCAGCCCGTCCTTCAGCAGGGCCCGGGAGCAGCCGTCTGCGTGATGGGGCAGATCCAGCAGATAGAGAAAGTCCAGCTCCCCCGCCGCCTCCAATACGTCGTATACCCGGCGGATGCAGTCGCAGCAGTTGACCAGCACCAGCTCCCGGAGGCCCGTCCGGCGGCACTCCTCCAGCACCGCCTTGGCGTGACAGCAGAACTGGTTGTGGGTCACGCGCTCGGCGTATGGAAAGCCACAGGACTCCTGATTCAGCAGCACGGGATGGCCGCCCAGAGCCTCCAGCAGCTCCAGGGGCGTGTATTTACAGGTGTATCCAAGCGGTTTCATGCTCTGCCCTCCAACTGTTCCAAAAAGGCCTGGAGCCGGGTGACCATCTGGCCGTCGTTGGCGTTGCCCGCGTCGCAGCCGTCCCCGTCCAGCACCAGGGTGGGAAAGCCCGCCGCCTCCAGCGTCTGCCGGGCCAGCTGAGACGCGCCGGAGGTCTGCTTGCAGCCCCAGTGGCAGAACCAGACCACCCCGTCGGCATGCAGGCGCCGGGCCAGCTCCAGCACCCGCTCCACCCGGCGCCGGGCCCCTCCGTTGAAGCAGCTGCCCAGCAGGCGCCGGGCCATGGATTCATAGGGGTGCGCCGGGTCGGGCGCTTCCCAAAAATCGCAGGCCATGTCGCAGGCGACGATCTCGACCCGGTCGCTGAAATTCAGGATCTCCCGCAGCGCGTCCTGCCAGTGGGGCAGCGTGTGGGCCCACACCAGACGCTTGCCGCGGAAGGCGCGGGGCAGGGCGGCCACCTGGTCGGCCAGGCGGCGGGCGTATTCCTCCGCCTCGGGAGAGCCCAGCATGCTGTGCAGGGCGAAGACGGAGAGCATCTCGGAGGTCATCTCGTCAGAGACATGGCGCACGGCCCGCTCCTCCAGGTAGCGCCGGTAGTGGGCCAGGGTGCGGCCGGAGCGCTCCAGCGCCTGGCGGAGGGCCTCCTCCGACAGGGCGCGGCCGGTATGCTCCGCCACAAAAGCGGCCATCTGCCGCAGCTGCTGCGCCACATAGGCCACCGCCTGAGGCGAATCCTCCCAGGGCACATCCACGGTGAAGTGGGGCACGCCCCACCGCTGGGCCGCCCGGCGGAAGGAGAGCTGATTGGCGTCGCACGCCAGAGAGGTGCTGAGCACGAAGCGGGGCGGCGGCATCACGCCGCTCTCCGCCAGGCCCAGCAAAATCTTATGATAGGAGCAGTAGCTCTCCGGTACGCCGTGGTCCTCGGCGGCGGCGATAAACGGGCGCTCGGCGGCGGTGGAGACCAGATAGCAGGACAGCCCCTCGGGCAGCACGGGGGGGATCCCCAGGGCGTGGAGGATCTCGCAGGGCAAAAAGATGCTCACACAAGCCGCCTGGCCGGGCTTGTCCAGGGCGCAGACCATGGAACGGGCGGTGGCCCCCTGCATGTAACAGCGGGCGCCCGGTACCGTTTTGGGCGGCAGATGGCGCATCTGGAAGCCAACCAAACGATAGGCCGTGCGCAGCAGCGCCCGCGCCCGCTCCGGGTGCTCCGGCACCTGGGCCGCGACCGCAGCGCCCAGCGACTGGACCAATTTGCTTGCCATGGGACCGCCTCCTCGGAATGGAATGGGCCGGCGGCGCTCCGCCGGACGGATGCAGGGGAGAAGCGCGGTACCGCGCCCCGCCCGCGGGAGAGACCCGGCTTTTGGATGCGCCCTCCGGGGCCGTCGCTTATGAAAAAAACCTCTCCGCCGAATGCGGAGAGGTTTTTTATGGAGCAGGTGACGAGGCTCGAACTCGCTACCTCCACCTTGGCAAGGTGGCGCTCTACCAGATGAGCTACACCTGCGGCGACGAAAAATATTATAGCCAATACCGCCGCCGCTGTCAAGTCTCAATTTTAGAATTTTCTGCGGGAATGGTCCCGCCTGCTTCCGGCTGGCCCTCCCAGGCGTAGCCGAGGGCGGCGAAATCCGTGCTGCTGCGGGGCGCGGGCTCGTCCGCAAAGGCGTCCAGCTGGTATTCCACGGCATTGACGGTGATGGTGTTCCAAAACCGTGCCTCCCCGGCCAGCGTCCCCTCCGTGACCGCGCAGGGCAGCTCCATCTGGTCGCACAGAAGCTGTACCGCAAGGGCCAGCCCCTCGCTGTCCGCCCCGCCGCCGCACAGGGCGTCCCAGGCGGTGCTGTGGGCGGAGCCGTCCGCCCCCGAGGGGGCACGCTCCGCCGCCAGCTGAGGCAGCAGATCCATCAGCAGGCCCAGACGGCCGTTCTGGCTATAGCGCTGGGCCTGAAGCGGAAGCACAAGGGCCTGGGCGGCGTCGGTCAGCTCCGCGCTTTTCCGCCGGAGGGCCTCCGCATCTCCGGGATAGGTCAAAAGGATCTCCACGATACGCTGGATCCCCGTGTCCGGATAGAGGGCGATCTCCACCGCCGGCATGCCCAGGGCGGCGGCGGGGGTGTCATAGTAGGCCTGGTGCACCAGCTCGGCGATGGAGGCGGCGTCTCCGACAAAGTATGCCACCCGCAGGGCCAGCTCGCCCTGGAACGCGGAGAGCGCCTCCCCCACCTCCCGGCGGATGGCGCTGGCCCCGGTGACGTTCACCAGGGCGCGGATCTGTTCCGGGGTGCGGCGGTAGGAGATATAGATGTTGGCCTCGTAGGTGGTGAGGATGCGGGTGTAGTCGTTCTTGATGAAGTCCACCGCATAGGCCCCCAACGGGTCTTCCCGCGCCACCTCCAGGCAGGCGCGGTTCAGGGCGTCTTCCACGTCCCCGTCGTAGTCCACCAGCTGCACCCGCCCCTCCTCCTGGCACTGGGAGACCAGGTACAGCACGGCCCCTACCAGCTCGGAATAGCTCTCCACCCGCAGGGTGGAGGGGTCCTCGCCCACAGCGGGCTGCTCGGTGTGGGGCTCCACCACGGTATAGGGGCGCTCCAGCAAGGAAGCGCAGCCGGAGAGCAGCAGGCAGAACGCCAGCAGCAGCGCCAAGATCCGTTTCTTCATACCCGCTCCCTTCTTCGGTTCAGAAGCCCAGGGCCTCGTTTACCAGGACCACCTCCGCCCGGCCAATCCCGCCGGGCTTCTCCCACAGCACGACCAGGGCCCGGCAGATGCGCTCAGGGCTGCTGCAGTCGTAACAGCGCTCCCCCCTGGCGGCGCAGGGGGTCTTCTTGTGCAGCCGCCGTGCGTTTCTGGGGGAGGCAATGTTCCGGGCCCGCCAGAGGGCGGAGTCGTAGTCCGGAGCGATCTTGTTGGCCCCCACGATAAAGTAGACCTCCTCATGGCCGAAAAGGGTGGAGGCCACCCGGTTGCCGGTCCCGTCGATGTTGACGAGTTCCCCGGTCTCGGCCAGCGCGTTCACCGAGGTCAGGTAGATGGGCGCGGCGGCGGCCTGCTGGAAGGTGCCGCCCGACCAGTGGCTGAACACGGCGGCGTGGGAGGACAGCCGTTCGGGCAGGCCCATTTCCGTCAGGGTCAGCGCCCCGCCGTGGCCCACGGTCTTGCCGTCGAGTTTCCGGTCTAAGTAGTCGGCGGCCTGGGCGGCCGTTTCAAAATACGTCACGTCAAAACCGCGCCGCTCCAGATTGGCGCGGAGCGTTTCATAGTCGGGCATAAACAGCGCTCCTTTCCGATGGGCCGGTTGTGCGGGCAGGGCCGTGCCCTTAGCCGCCCCCTGCGGCGGCGATTCGTTCAGACAAGGGGGGATCGCGGCCCCTGTGCTCCCCCCGGACCGTCAAAGATCGTTCTGCTTGTACTCCCGGAATCCATCCCCCAGCACCTCGTGGGCCTCGCAGACGATGAGGAAGGCGGCGGGGTCGATCTCCTTTACGGCCCGCTTCAGGGCCACGATCTGCTTTTGCTTAAAGGCCACCAGCAGCACCTTTTTCTCCGTGCCGGAATAAGCCCCCACGCCCTGCAGGATGGTCACGCCCCGGTCGATGTCATGGATGATGGCGTCGCAGATGGCCTGATACCGGTCGCTGATGATATAGGCCACCTTGGCGTTGTCCAGGCCGTAAAGCACTCCATCCATCACGATGGAGGAGATATACAGGGCCACCAGTCCGTACAGAGCGGAACCCAGGCTGCGGAAGGCCAGAGCCACCGCCACGATGACCACCAGATCGATGGCCATGAGCAGCTTGCCCATGGGCAGCCAGGCAAATTTCAGCTTCAGCAGCCGGGCGATCAGATCGGTGCCGCCGGTGGTGGCGCCCTGAAGGAAGACCACGCCCAGAGAGGCCCCCATGAGCACGCCGCCGAAGATACAGGCCAGCAGCGGCTCCATGGGCTGGAAGGTGTAGAGCGCCGTGAGCAGGTCGATCATCAGCGAAGAGACCACCATCGCAAACAGCGAGGATACCAGCAGATGCCCGCCCAGCAGCTTCCAGCCCAGCAGGAACAGGGGGATGTTCAGCAGGATGACCACCGTACCGATGGGGGCCCAGGGCAGCAGGTGGTTGACGATCTGCCCCACGCCGGTGATGCCGCCGAAACCGATCTGGTTGGGCACATAGCACCAGTTGAAGCCCACCGCATACACGGCGGAGGCCAGGGTGATCCAGAGATAGGGGATGAGATACCGCTTAAGCGCCTTCTTCATACAAGACCTCCCTTGAACGGCGAACGGTTGGAACGGGCAGATGCGGATCAGTCCAGCAGCGTCATCTGCTGCTCCCCGCGGTCCTCCTCCCGGAGCAGGGCCCCGGCTACGGGGAGGGAGCGGGCCCGATAGCGGGCGGCGTTGACGATGGGGGTCTGATCCAGGGGCAGGGCGGACTCCACGCGCCACTTGGGCTTGAGGGTCATGATGTTCACGCCCTGGGTGCTGCGGGTGGACTTGGGGTTGAGGCAGGCGGTGTGGAAGATGACCGCGCGGCCCTCGGTGGAGTATACCGCCATCTCCATGTCCTCCTGGAGCAGGTAGGCCGCCGCCAGCGGGGATTTGTCGCAGTAGGCGCCGGTCAGGCGCTTGCGCCGGGTCTGGGTCTGGTAGGCGGAAAGCTCCACCCGGGCGGCCTTGCCGTTTTGGAAAAAGAACAGCAGGTGCCCGGAATAATCGGCGGTGATGCAGGCCCAGAGGAAGGTTTCCTCCGCATCCATGCCCAGCTTGGTGGGCAGGTAGTCGCCCAGCACGCTGGCCTTGGCGTCGTCGAAGTCGCTGAGGCGGGCCTTGTAGCACTGCTGGCGGTCGGTGAAGACCAGCAGCTCGTCCCGGTTGGAGGCCTCCCACTGGAGGAAGGGGCCGTCCCCCTCCTTATACTTCTGCTCGCCGCTCATGCGCAGGGACTGGGGGGTGATCTTCTTGAAGTATCCCTCCCGGGAGCAGAAGACATGCACCGGATAATCGGGAACATCCTGCGCGTCCTCCGCCTCGGCGGCGGCCTGGAACTCGTAGACGATCTCGGTGCGCCGCGGCTGGGCATATTTCTTCTTGACGAGCTCCAGCTCGGAGACGATGATCTGTTTGATCCGGCCGGGGTCGCTGACGATGGCCTGGAGATCGGCGATCTCCTCCTCCAGCCCCGCCACCTCCTCGATCCGCTTGAGGATATACTCCTGGTTGATGTTGCGCAGCTTGATGTCCGCCACATACTCGGCCTGCACGTCGTCGATGCCGAAGCCGATCATCAGGTTGGGCACCACCTCGGCGTCCTCCTCCGTCTCGCGGATGATCCGGATGGCCCGGTCGATGTCCAGCAGGATGCGCTTGAGTCCCTTCAAAAGGTGCAGCTTCTCCTGCTTTTTCTTCATCACGAAGTAGGTGCGCCGCCGCACCCCGTCCATCCGCCAGGCGGTCCACTCGTCCAGGATCTCCCCCACGCCCATCACCCGGGGCATCCCGGCGATGAGGATGTTGAAGTTGCAGGCAAAGGAGTCCTGCAGAGAGGTGGACCGGAAGAGCTTGGACATCAGCTTTTCCGGATCGGCGCCCCGCTTCAGGTCGATGGTCAGCTTCAGGCCGTTCAGATCGGTCTCGTCCCGCATGTCGGCGATCTCGCGGATCTTGCCCGCCTTGATGAGCTCGGCTACCTTGTCCATTATGGCTTCCACCGTGGTGGTGTAGGGGATCTCGTAGATCTCGATCAGGTTTTCCTTGGGCAGATGCCTCCATTTGGAGCGCACCTGGAAGGAACCGCGGCCGGTGGCATAGATCTGCCGCAGGGCGGCCTCGTCATACAACAGCGCGCCGCCGGTGGGGAAGTCGGGGGCCTTGAGGACCCCCAGCAGATCCGTCCCGGGATTGTTCAAAAAGGCTACGGCGGCGTCGCAGACCTCCCCCAGATTGAAGCCGCACAGGTTGGAGGCCATGCCCACGGCAATGCCCTGATTCGCGCTGACCAGCACGTTGGGGAAGGTGGTGGGCAGCAGCGCGGGCTCCTTCATGGAGCCGTCGTAGTTGTCCACAAAGTCTACGGTGTCCTGATCGATATCCCGGAAGAGCTCCCCGCAGACGGGATCCAGCCGGGCCTCGGTATACCGGCTGGCGGCCCAGGCCATATCCCGGGAGTAGACCTTGCCGAAGTTGCCCTTGGAGTCCACCAGGGGGTGCAGCAGGGCTCCGTAGCCCCGGGAGAGGCGCACCATGGTGTCGTAGATGGCGGCGTCCCCGTGGGGGTTCAATTTCATGGTCTGCCCCACGATGTTGGCGCTCTTGGTCCGCGCGCCCCCCAGCAGATGCATCTGATACATGGTGTACAGCAGCTTGCGGTGGGAGGGCTTGAAGCCGTCGATCTCCGGAATGGCCCGGGAGACGATGACGCTCATGGCGTAGGGCATGTAGTTGACTTCCAGCGTCTCGGTAATGGGCTGTTCCAGCACCTCGGGCCGCAGGCCCATGACGTTGGGGTTGTTGACTTTCTTTGCCCCCTCCTCGGGGGCTTTCTTTTTCGCCAATGGTATCAGTCCTTTTCTGAGGGGGAATCAAAAATTTATAAGCGAGAGGCGGGCAAAACCGGTACAAAGACGTCTTTTGGGGGACAGCCCGCAGCAGTTTTACCGCAGCGGCGGGCAGACACAAGGGCCGCTGGGCGCCCGCGCACCTATGGCGAATTGGGGGCCGATCGCCGGCGTTGTGGAGCCAATCGCCCCAATACCGGATCTCGCTGTATTCCTTCCGCGAGGCATTCCGTCCAAATGCTCGCTTCCCTTACGAGATATCCGCCAATTCCAGATACTTATAGCCCTCGTTTGCAATATGGTCCTTGCGGCCCTGGAGGTTGTCCCCCAGCAGCAGGTCGAAGACGGCGGCGGTGTTCTCCACATCCTCGGGCATGACCTTGATGAGGCGGCGGGTGGCGGGATTCATGGTGGTCAGCCACATCATCTCCGGATCGTTCTCGCCCAGACCCTTGGAGCGGTTGATGGCGCATTTCTTTCCGGAAAGCGCCCCGTTCACGATCTCGTTTTTCTCCTTGTCGGAATAGGCAAACCAGGTCTTCTCCTTGTAGTTGATCTCATAGAGCGGAGATTCGGCAATATAGACATATCCCTGCTGGATCAGGGTGGGGGTGAGCCGGTAGAGCATGGTCAGGATGAGGGTACGGATCTGGAAGCCGTCCACGTCGGCGTCGGTACAGATGACCACCTTGTTCCAGCGCAGGTTGCCCAGGTCAAAGGCCGCCATATCCTTGGCGTGGCGGTCGTGCACCTCCACGCCGCAGCCCAGCACCTTCAGCAGGTCGGTAATGATCTCGCTTTTGAAGATCTTGGCGTAGTCGGCCTTGAGGCAGTTGAGGATTTTGCCCCGCACAGGCATGATGCCCTGGAATTCCGCGTCCCGGGAGAGCTTGACGCTGCCCAGAGCCGAGTCGCCCTCCACGATGTAGAGCTCCCGCCGTGCGGTGTCCTTCGTGCGGCAGTCCACGAACTTCTGCACACGGTTGGAGATATCCATGGCGCCGGTGAGCTTTTTCTTGATGTTCAGGCGCGTGCGCTCGGCGTTCTCCCGGCTGCGCTTGTTGATAAGCGCCTGGTCGGCGATCCTGCCTGCGTCCTGAGGGTTTTCGATGAAGTAGACCTCCAGCTGGGCGCGGAGGAACTCCGTCATGGCGTCCTGGACAAATTTGTTGTTGATGGCCTTCTTGGTCTGGTTCTCATAGCTGGTCTGGGTGGAAAAGTTGTTGGAGACCAGCACCAGGCAGTCCTCCACGTCCGCCCAGGTCAGCTTGCTCTCGTTCTTCTGATACTTGCCCTGCTGCTTGAGATAGCCGTCGATGGCGGAGACGAAGGCGCTCTTCACCGCCTTTTCCGGAGAACCGCCGTGCTCCAGCCAGGAGGAGTTGTGATAGTGCTCGATGCGCTGCACCGTGTTGGAAAAGCAGAAGGATACGCTCAGCTTCACCTTGTATTCGGGCTTGTCCGGGCGGTCCCGGCCCCGGCGCTCGGTCTGCCAGAATACCGGCGCGGTCAGGGCATTTTCCCCCGCCAGCTCGGAGACATAGTCGATGATGCCGTTTTCATACCGGAAGTCGGTGGTCTCAAATTTGCCGCCCGCCTGATTGCGCAGGCGGAAGGTCACCCCCGCGTTGACCACCGCCTGCCGTTTGAGCACGTCCCGGTAGTAATCCAGGGGAATGCCGATGTCGGTAAAGACCTCCAGATCCGGCTTCCAGTGAAAACGTGAGCCGGTCTTCTTCCCGGCGTAGGGGGTCTTCTGCAGGCCGCCCACGTTTTCGCCCTTTTCAAAGTGGAGGGCATACTCGTACCCGTCCCGATGGATGACCGCGTCGAAATAGGCGCTGGCATACTGGGTGGCGCAGGAACCCAGGCCGTTCAGGCCCAGGGAGTATTCATAGTTGTCCCCCTCGCTGTTGCCGTACTTTCCGCCGGCGTACAGCTCGCAGAAGACCAGTTCCCAGTTGAATTTCTGTTCCTTTTCATTCCAATCCACCGGGCAGCCCCGGCCGAAGTCCTCCACCTCAATGGATTTGTCCTCATACCGGGTGACGGTGATGAGACTGCCGTGCCCCTCCCGGGCCTCATCGATGGCGTTGGACAGGATCTCGAATACGGCATGCTCGCAGCCCTCCAACCCGTCGGAGCCGAAGATGACGCCGGGACGCTTGCGTACCCGGTCGGCCCCCTTCAGGGCGGAGATGGATTCGTTGCCGTAACTTTTGGGGGAAGTGCTCTTAGCCATGGGCCTCTCCTCATTCACATATTTTAACATCTTATCTTATCCCAATTGGGGGCGGGGTGTCAAGCAAAGCGGAAAAGAGCGTCCGCATTCCGTGGGAGCGGAATGGCGCCGGGCGGCCAAAGACGCTTATACTGAAACGGGACGATGCCCGCGTATGCGTGCCGTCAAAAAGAGGAGGCCGCGCTTTTTGGCGCGGCCTCCTGAAACGGACAGTTGGCGTTGGAGGCTGGTTCAAGTCTTCCTTAAACGGGTTCCAATGCCGCTGTCTCCTTTCGCCTTTCGCCAGAGGGTGAGCTCACCCGGCACCGGCTTAAAAGGAGATGCTTTGCCTGTCCGGGTTCTAGTATGTCCCGGCCGCTCCGGGACATGCCTGGGGATTTTTGGTATAGAGGCTGTCATATTTGTCCAAACTGGAAATAGACTGAAACCAGAGAAGGAGGAGACGCTATGGCAGAAGCGGAAAGGACTTATGTGTTTCGCAGGCGGCGGGAGAGTGAGCGGGAACGGGAGCGCCGGGCCCTGCTGGAAAGCCTGGCCCAGACCCGCACTCTGATCGCACAGGCCTACTCGGGCTTCAACACGGCCCACGACGCCGATCTGATCGAATCGTACGTATTTGAGATCAACGCCCTCCAATCCCGCTACTCCTATCTGCTCCGGCGGGTAAAGGAGCTGGACGGGGAGCGGACGGTCAAGATAAGCTGACGCGGAAGGCGCGCCTGCCAAGGGACTGGCAAATATCCTGACGGGAGGTGGCTGGTCTTGGAGAGCCTGCTGAATGCCCTGCCCTGGATCGTGGGCGGCCTGGTCCTGGTGGCCGTGCTGGCCGCGCTGCGCAAGCCCCTGCAATGGCTGGTCCGGGTTTTGGCGCGGACGGGGGTGGGCCTGGCGGTGCTGTGGTGCCTGAGCGGCGTGGGCGGGGTGCTGGGCGTGAATCTGGGGGTCAACCTGCTCAACGCGTTGGTGCTGGGCGTACTGGGCGCGCCCGGATTCGGGCTGCTGCTGCTCATGAACTGGGCGCTGGCCGTCTGAATCAGATCAAAACAGCAGTCAGTCCGCGTGGCGGGCCTGGGCCCGCCACGCGGATTTTATAACGTTTCCCTAAAATTTCGTTGGATTCAGCGCTTGTTCACAGATTTTTAAAATCCATGTCGTACAATGAGAGGCACTCCATGACGAAAGGGAAGTGTCCCCATGAAAAAACGCCTCTCCGCCCTGACCTGCGCCGCCTGCCTGTGCGCGGCGCTGGCTCTGCCTGCCGCGGCTGCAGGCGCCCCGGCCGCCTCCGTCCCCGCCTACAGCGACGTCGCCGCGGACGCCTGGTATGCCGAGGCGGTGGAGGCGGTGTCTCTGGCGGGATATATGACCGGTACCAGCGAGACTGCGTTCAGCCCCAACGCGGCGGTGACCCGCGCCACCGTGGTGACCGTACTGTGGCGGCTGGAGGGCGCACCGGCGTTTTCAGTGGAAGCCCCCTTCCCGGACGTGGCCGCCGGGGCCTGGTATGAGACGGCGGCGGCCTGGGCCAAGGGGAAGGGCATCGCCGCAGGCAACGACAAGGGACGCTTCAATCCCGACAGCGCCGTCACCCGGCAGGAGCTGGCCGTCCTTCTCCACCGCTACGCCCAGTATAAGGGCGGCGATGTGGCGGAGGGCACCCTGAGCCTTTACAGCGATGCGGCAAGCATCTCCGCCTGGGCGCGGGAGGGCATGGCCCATGCGGTGGGGCTGGGGCTGATCCAGGGCAGCGACGGAAGAATCGATCCCGGCGGCGCGGCAACCAGGTCCCAGCTGGCGGTGATCCTGCAGCGGCTGATGACCCCGGCCATGGGCTAAGAGAGAAAGGAGCGGGCACGCATGGAAGAGCACGACATTTTCCTGTCTTATCTGCGGGTGACCCAGCATATGTCCCAGCAGTTCCGCACGCATTTCGGGCGTCTGGATTTGACGTTTCCGCAGGCTCTGGTCCTCACGGTGCTGGGGGAGGACGGGCCGGTACCCATCAGCACGCTGGCCGAGCGTACCGGCAGCGCAAACAGCACGGTCTCGGGCATCGTGGACCGGCTGGAGAAACTGGGCCTTGCCCAGCGGCAGCGCAGCGAGACCGACCGGCGGGTGATCTATGTCTG
Organism: Flavonifractor sp. DFI.6.63; assembly: GCF_024462255.1. Taxonomy (NCBI): domain Bacteria; kingdom Bacillati; phylum Bacillota; class Clostridia; order Eubacteriales; family Oscillospiraceae; genus Flavonifractor; species Flavonifractor sp. DFI.6.63. The sequence goes on from NZ_JANGBE010000003.1 coordinate 107,918, forward strand.
CGCGACCGAGAAATACCAGCAATTGCGCCGCCGGGCCGCCACCGACGTCGGGGGTTATTTCCGTTCCTTGATGAGCGATATGACGCAGGAGGACCGGGATCTGGTGGCCGCAGCGCTGAAGAAGCTGGATGCGGCCCTCGCGCTTCAGGAGGACCGGGAATAAAAAAGTGCCCGGCACAGTTTTTTTCCGGGGAAAATCGTGCTATAATATCTGCATCTTGTGATTGATTTGGCTTGCGGAGGAGGTGACGGCGGATGGCGGCCAAGGGGTATGGCACCTATCACGGGCGCAGCCGGCTGCGCACGGCCCTGAAGGTGGTCATCGTGCTGCTGGTCGTCCTTCTGGTGCTGGCGGTAGCCACGCTGTTGCTGATGGACGGGCATATCGTCTACTCTTCCGACGGCATCCGGCTGGACCTGCCCTTCGTTCAAAAAGGGGGCGCTGAGGACCCGCCGGAGCCTGCGGGGAGTGCTCCTCTGGTGATCGACAGCCCGGTTCCCACACCGGCGCCCACGGCCACGCCCGAGCCGGAAACGCTGATGCAGGGGGTACTGCTGCCCCGCGAGGCCCTCTACGACGGCACGGCGGAGGAGCAGGTGCGCCGGGCGGGGGCTGCCGCGGCGGTCTTTGATATGAAAGCCGACGACGGAAGCCTGGGGTATATCTCCAGCCTGGAGCCGGCGCAGGCGGGGGGCGTGTCCGCAGCCGACCCGGCCATCAACGGGGCCATCCGGGGCCTGAATGCGGGGGAGCTGTATACGGTCGCCCGGGTGTCCTGCTTCCGGGACAACGCGATCCCCCGCGCCGACATGAGCCTGGGCATCAAAAGCAGCGCGGGCAACTGGCGGGACGAGGGAGACTGCCGCTGGCTCAGCGCCGCCAATGCGGCCGCCCGGCAGTATGTGATCGGCGTGTGCGCCGAACTGGCCGAACTGGGCTTTGACGAACTTTTGCTGGAAAACTGCGCCTTTCCGGCCCGGGGCCAGGTGGACTATATCGTCGCCGGAGAGAATTATGATCCCGACGGCCTGACCGACGCGCTGGAGACCTTCTGCCGGGAGCTGGAAGAGGCCCTGGCCGATTACCCCCAGCTTAAAGTCTCCTTTGGGAGCAGTCAGGCGGTGCTGACCGGCGAGGCAAACGACCGCAGCGGCCAGACCGCGGCCTGGCTTGCGGAGCATGCCTGGCGGGTCTATGTCGCGGTGCCTGCAGGGGACGAGAGCGCCTATGAGCAGACGCTGCGCGCCGCCGGCCTGCCCGCCGGGCGCCTGGTGCCCGTGACCGAAGCCCCTGCCGGAGCAGGGGAGAATTGGGCTGTGCTGACTCGGACGCCAACCGAATGAACCGAGCAGGGACGTGCTTGCAGACGCGTCCCTGCTCGGTTTTGTTTCTGCAAAAAGGCTCGCCGCAAACTGCACAAACTTTTGCCAAAAACTTTGGCGAGAATGACGCAAGAACCGGGAAAATGTTTTGATTGAAAGGGGATGTACAAAATTTTTGCAGTAAATCTGCACGAAAATGTCGCTGGCCTTGCAAAAAACGAGAGAAGCAAAAAAACTAAACCGACAATTTTAAACTTGAAATTCTGCGCTGTATGAAGTATCATTTGGGTATGATCGGGAGAATTTGTTTTTTGTCAAAATGACGCGGCGTACCCGGTGCTCGGCGGAGTGACGGCTGGCGGCCAAGACCCGCCAGCCGTCCGCTTGATGAGCGCCGTGCGCGCCATTTCGGAAAGGCGGTGAGAATTATGTCTCTGGAGGCAATCAAGCAGGTGACGCAGGCGGAGCAGGCCAACCAGGCCCGCAAGATCGAGGCCCAAGCCCAGGCAAAACGCCTGGTGGCGGAGGCGGAGCGGGCGGGCAGGGCCCGGCTGGAGCAGGCGCGCGCCCAGGCGGAGGAGCAGGCCCGCGCCCTCCTGAAGGAAGCGGAGGAAAAAGCGGCCCGGAATGCGCAGACGGTGACGGCGCAGACCCGGGAATCCTGCGAAGCCCTGCGCGGGAAGGCGGAGGGCCGCCTGGCCGAAGCCGCCCAAAGCATCGTGAGAAGGGTAGTGAATAGCTGATGTCCATCGTCAAAATGAAGCGGCTGCGGCTGATCGGTATGCGCTCGGAGCGGGAAGAGATGCTGCGGCTGCTTCAGCACATGGGCTGCGTGGAGATCGACGAGCCGTCCGATTGGCGGGACGACCCGGATTGGGCGTCGCTGACCCGGCCGGACACGGCGGCGCTCAATCAGGCGCGGGAGGCGAAGTCCGGCGCCGAGGCCGCGCTCAAGACCCTGAAAAAATACGCGCCCAAGGAAAAAGGTTCCCTGTTTAAGCCCCGGCCGGTGATCACGGAGGCCGCGCTCTTTGATAACGAGGCCTACCGCGCCGCACTGGACGATGCCGGACGCCTCAATGCGCTGGAGCGGCAGATCTCCGCTCTGTACGCCGAACAGGGCAAGCTCAAGGCCCAGAAGCTGGCTTTGGCGCCCTGGCTGGCGCTGGACATCCCCCTGGAGACCGCTTCCACCCAGGATGTGGCGGTCTTCTTCGGTACCGTGGCGGCCGCGGTGGATCTGGACGCCCTGGAGGGGGCGCTGGCGGCCGGGACGGACCTGGCGGCGCTTCTTCGGGCGGGGAGCGACGCGGAGCTGCACTATTTTGTGCTCCTCTGCCACAAGAGCCAGGAGGAGACCTGCCAGGCGGTGCTGAAGGAGTACGGCTTTTCCCGCTCTGCCCTGCGGGGCTGGACCGGCACCGCTGCCGAGAACGACCGGGCTCTGGACGCGCGGATGGCCGAGACCGAGGAAGCGCTGCGCAGGGCCAAGGAAGAGGCGGCCGGCTGCGCCCCCAAAGCGGCGGCGCTGGAGCAGTGCCTGGACCGGGCCTGCCAGGAGATCACCCGGGAGGAAGCCCGCTGCCGCCTGCTGGACACGGACCTGGCCTTCTTTTTGGAGGGATGGGTGCCCGTACCCGACGAGGCGAGGCTTCTGGAGCGCCTTGGGAAGTTCACCTGCTGCTGGGAGACCGAGGTCCCGGCGGCGGAGGACTACCCGGCGGTACCGGTCAAGCTCAAAAGCAACGTGCTCACCGAGCCGCTGACGACCATTACGGAGATGTATTCCCTGCCGGCCTACGACGGGGTGGACCCCAACGGCCTGATGGCCCCGTTCTATATTTTCTTTTTCGGGTTTATGTTCGCCGACCTGGGCTACGGCCTGATCCTGGCGGGGGCCTGCGCCTTCCTCCAATGGAAGGTTAAGCCCAAGGGAGGATTCGGCCAGCTGGTGCGGCTGATGATCCTGTGCGGCATCTCATCCGCGGTGATCGGCCTGCTGACGGGCGGTTTCTTCTCGGACTTTCTGTATCAGTTTACCAGCATGCTGGGCCTGCCCCAACCGGCGGTGCCCTTCCTCTCAGTTCCGGAAGGGAGCGGTCTGCCGGCCCCCCTGCTGGACGTGATGAACGAGCCGATGACCGTGCTCATCTTCTCCCTGGCCGTGGGCCTGGTGCAGATCGTGGTGGGCATGGCAGTAAAGTTTTGGATGCTGTGCCGGGACGGTCAGATCATGGACGCGGTCTGGGATGTGGGGACCTGGTGGGTCATTTTCATCGGCATCGGCCTGTTTGCCGTGAATATGGCCGGCATCTCCGGCATCGGAAGCGTGAACGGCATCCCGGTCGTGCTGATCGTGGGCTGCGTCATGCTGCTGGCGCAGGGCCGCAACGCCAAGGGCTTTGGAAAGGTGACCGCCGTGATCGGAGCGGTGTACAACGGCGTGACCGGCTACTTCGGGGATATCCTCTCCTACTCCCGCCTGATGGTCATGATGCTGGCGGGTTCCGTCATCGGTCAGGTGTTCAATATCTTGGGCGCCATGCCCGGCGGCGGCCTGCCCCCTGTGATTGGGATCCCCATTTTCTTCCTGGTCTTCCTCGTCGGCCACGCATTCAACATTGGCCTGAACGTGATCGGCACCTATGTGCACACGTCCCGCCTGCAATATCTGGAGTTTTTTAAACAGTTCTATAAAGAGGGCGGCCGCCCCTGGCGCCCCCTGAACATCGCCACAAAATATGTAGACATCAAGGAGGAACAGTAACATGAATTTCGGTGAATTGATTGCCCAATACGGCGGCCCCTTCTTCGGGTTCCTGGGCGCGGCCCTTGCTGCGGGCCTTGCCTGCGTCGGTTCCGCCAAGGGTACCGGTATCGCCGGTGAGGCGGGCGCCGGCCTGCTGGCCGAGGACCCCTCCCAATTTTCCAAGTGCATGATCCTGCAGGTCATCCCCGGCACCCAGGGACTATACGGCCTGGTCATCGGCTTTCTGGCTTTGATGAAGATGGGCCTGTTTGCCGGAACCGTCGGTGAACTCACGGTGGCCAACGGCCTGTTGATCCTGGCCGCCTGCCTGCCCATGGCGCTGGGCGGCCTGCTGTCCGGCATCGCCCAGGGCCGGGTGGCCGCCGCCTCGGTCAACATCGTGGCCAAGAACCCCAACGACTGGTCCAAGGGCATGGTGCTGTGCATCATCGTGGAGTTCTATGCCATCCTCTCCCTGCTGATCTCCTTCCTGATGATCATGTTCGGCTTCTGAGCGGGGATACGCTATGGACGGAATCGAAAAAATCACCGGACGCATCGCGGAGGATGTGGGGCGGGAGATCGACGAGCTGACCGCCGAAGCCCGCCGCCAGGCCGACGAGATCGCCGCACGGTATGACGCGCAGGCAAAGCGCGAGTGCGAGGACATCCTGGCCCGAGGCCGGCGGAACGCCGACGAGCGGGTGGAGCGGCTGGCCAGCGTGGCCCAGCTGGAGTGCCGCAAGCTGGAGCTGGCGGCCAAGCAGGAGATGCTCTCCAGGGCCTACGACAAGGCGCTGGAGCAGCTGCTGAACCTGCCGGAGCAGGAGTACACAGCCCTGCTGGCCGACCTGGCGGTGAAGGCCGCCGTCACCGGCCGGGAGGCGGTCATCCTCTCCCAGAAGGACCGCACCCGCTATGGCAAGCAGGTGGTCACCGCGGCCAACGAGCGCCTGAACGGCGGCCGGCTCACCCTGTCCGAGCAGACCCGCCCCATCCAGGGCGGGGTGATCCTCAGCGACGGGGATGTGGAGGTCAATTGCAGCTTTGAGACCCTGGTGCGTCTCCAGCGGGGCGCGCTGGACCGCCCGGTCGCCCAGATCCTCTTCGGAGATTGACGCGCACTCCGGACGAATGGAGGCAATGTCTTGACTAAGATCAAAGATACCGACTACCTGACCATATCCACCCGCATCCGGGCCATGGAGAACAAGCTGCTCACCCGTGAGCGCATGGAGCGGATGCTGGAGGCCCATACGGACGACGAGGCCGTCAAGGTCCTTTCCGAGTGCGGTTACGGGGAGCTGACGGAGCTGACCCATACCGCCCTGGACGCCCTGCTGGCCCAGGCCAGGGCGGCGCTGTATCGGGAACTGCGCAGCGCGGTGCCCGATCCCGGGCTGGTGGAAGTGTTTCAGATGAAATACGACTACCACAACGCCAAGGTGCTGCTCAAGGCCCAGGCGGTGGGCGCGGAAGCCGACCGCCTCCTGTCCGAGGGGGGGCGCTGGAGCGCCGGCGCGGTGAAGGACGCGTTTCAGCGGGACAGCCTGCGGGACTTCACGGAGCCCTTTCGCCGCGCGGTGACGCAGGCGCAGGAGCTTCTGAACGCCGGGGGCGACCCCCAGCTGGCCGACTTTGTGCTGGACCGGGCCTATTTTGAGGAGATGCACGCCGCCGCGGAAGCGACCGGCAGCGCATTCCTCCAGGGCTACGTGCGCCTGCTCACCGACGCCACCAACCTGCGTTCCGCCGTACGCTCGGCCCGGATGGGGAAGGGAAGCGATTTTCTCCATCAGGTGCTCCTGAGCGGCGGCAGCGTGGATGCGCGTACCCTGGCCAGCCGCAAGGGAGGCGACCTGTCCGCCGCATTCCGGGCGGGAGCGCTCGCCGAGGCCGCCGCTCTGGGGGATTCCCTTTCCGCGGCCGGCAGCGGGGAATTGACCGCCTTTGAGCGCGCCTGCGACGACGCGGTTATGGCCTACCTGACCCGCGCCCGCCGCATCCCGTTTGGGGAGCAGGCGGTGGTGGGCTACCTGTACGCCAGGGAAAACGAGTTTACCGCCATCCGTACCATTCTCTCCGGCCGTATGGCCGGTCTGGACGCGGACACCATCCGGGAAAGGCTGCGTGAAGCCTATGTCTAACAGTGGATACAAGATCGCGGTCCTGGGCGACAAGGACAGCGTCCTGGGGTTCAAGGCGCTGGGCCTGGACGTCTTTCCGGCCGAGACGGCGGAGGAGGCCCGCAGGATCCTCCATACCCTGGCAAAGGAGGACTACGCGGTGATCTATCTTACAGAGCAGTTTGCCGCCGGGATGCAGGCCGATGTGGACCGTTACAAGGATGAGCTGACCCCCGCGGTCATCCTCATCCCCGGCAAGGACGGCAGCCTGGGCATCGGTATGGCCAACGTGAAGAGCGCTGTGGAACGGGCTGTAGGCGCGGATATTCTATAGTCCGGGGGAGGATGCTTCCCCCTGGATACAAAACCGTCGCGCCGCCTGCGGCGGAAACTCCGGGAGGCGGGGTGCTTCGCAGGGGCGGGTGCCCGCACCCGCCCGCGCCCCCCGACGTGAAAGAAGGTTGAGTCAATTTGAGCGGAAAAATCGTCAAAGTCTCCGGCCCGCTGGTGGTGGCCACCGGGCTGAAGGACGCCAATATGGCCGACGTGGTCCGGGTGGGAGAGCAGCGCCTGATCGGTGAGATCCTCACCATGAACGGCGACGCCGCGTCCATCCAGGTCTATGAGGAGACCTCCGGCCTGGGCCCCGGCGCGGCGGTGGAGACCACCGGCGCGCCCATGTCCGTGGAGCTGGGCCCCGGTATCATCGAAAATATTTACGACGGTATCCAGCGTCCGCTGGAAGGCATCATGAAAAAGGCGGGGAGCAACAACCTGCCCCGCGGCGTAGAGGTGCCCGCCCTGGACCGGGAAAAGAAATGGCAGTTCGATGCCGTGGCCAAACCGGGCGACCAGGTCACCGGCGGCGATGTGCTGGGCACCGTGCAGGAGACCAGCGTGGTGCTCCATAAGATCATGGTTCCCCCCAACATGAGCGGAACCATCGAGTCCATCCAGTCCGGCACCTTCACGGTGCTGGATACGGTGGCCGTGCTGGTGGACGCAAACGGGGCGCGCCACGAGCTGACCATGGTGCAGAAGTGGCCCGTCCGTGTGGGGCGGCCCTACCGGCACAAGTACCCCCCCAGGACGCCCCTGCTCTCCGGCCAGCGGATCGTGGACGCCATGTTCCCCGTGGCCAAGGGCGGCACCGCCGCCATCCCCGGCCCCTTCGGCTCGGGCAAGACCGTCATGCAGCACCAGCTGGCCAAGTGGTCGGACGTGGATATCGTCATCTACATCGGCTGCGGCGAGCGCGGCAATGAGATGACCGACGTGCTGCGGGAGTTTCCCGAACTGGTGGACCCGCGTACCGGCGAGTCCCTGATGAAGCGGACGGTGCTCATCGCCAACACCTCCGACATGCCCGTGGCCGCCCGTGAGGCGTCGATCTACACCGGCATCACCATCGCCGAGTATTTCCGGGACATGGGCTATGATGTGGCCGTCATCGCCGACTCCACCTCCCGCTGGGCCGAGGCCCTGCGCGAGATGTCCGGCCGCCTGGAGGAGATGCCCGGCGAAGAGGGCTACCCCGCCTATCTGTCCTCCCGCCTGGCCCAGTTCTACGAACGGGCCGGCATGGTGGCGTGCATCGGCTCTGACGCCGGCCGCCGGGGTTCCCTGACCGCCGTGGGCGCGGTCTCCCCCCCGGGCGGCGACCTGAGCGAACCCGTGAGCCAGGCTACCATGCGCATCGTCAAGGTGTTCTGGGCGCTGGATTCCTCGCTGGCCTACCGCCGCCATTTCCCCGCCATCAACTGGCTCAATTCCTATTCCCTGTATCTGGACTCCCTCAAGCCCTGGTATGACGAGCACCTGGGCAAGCAGTTCATGATCAATCGCGATAAGTCCATGTCCATCCTTCAGGAGGAGGCCAGCCTCAACGAGATCGTGCAGCTGGTGGGCAAGGACTCCCTCTCCGCCGCCGACCAGCTGACCCTGGAGACGGCCAAGATGCTGCGGGAGGACTTCCTCCAGCAGAACGGCTTTCTGGAGGTGGACTGGTACTCCAGCTATGACCGGCAGGACAAGATGCTGGGCATGATCCTGGAGTATGACCGGCTCTGCCGCGCCGCCATCGAGAAGGGCGCCAGGGTGGCCGACCTGTTCGAGATCCCCTTCCGGGAAAAGATGGGCCGGGCCAAGAGCGTACCCGACAGCGAATATCCCGCCGTTTATGCGGACATGGCCCGCGAGATGGCCGAGCAGATCGAAGCGGCCGCCGCCAAGGGAGGTGCTGAGGAATGATCCGTGAATACCGTACCATACAGGAGATCAACGGCCCCCTGATGGTGGTGCGCAAGGTCTCCGGCGTCACCTATGACGAGCTGGGCGAGATCGAGCTGCCCGACGGCAGCACCCGCCGCTGCCAGGTGCTGGAGGTCAACGGCGACAACGCCGTTGTGCAGCTGTTCGAGGCATCTGCCGGCATCAACCTGGCCGAGTCCAAGATCCGTTTTCTGGGCCACCCGCTGGAGCTGGGCGTATCCGGCGACATGCTGGGGCGGGTGTTCAACGGCATGGGCCGTCCCATCGACGGCGGACCGGAGATCCTGGCCGAGGAGTTCCGGGACATCAACGGCCTGCCCATGAACCCGGCCGCCCGGGACTACCCCAACGAGTTTATTCAGACCGGCATTTCCACCATCGACGGCCTGAACACCCTGGTGCGCGGACAGAAGCTGCCCATTTTCTCCGGCTCCGGCCTGCCGCACGCGGCCCTGGCGGCCCAGATCGCCCGCCAGGCCAAGGTGCTGGGGGACGACGCGGGCAATTTCGCCGTGGTCTTCGCCGCCATCGGCATCACCTTTGAGGAGTCCAACTTCTTCGTGGAGGAGTTCCGCCGTACCGGCGCCATCGACCGCACCGTGCTCTTTACCAACCTGGCCAACGACCCCGCCGTGGAGCGTATCGCCACACCCCGCATGGCCCTCACCGCCGCGGAATATCTGGCCTTTGAGAAGGGCATGCACGTACTGGTCATCATGACCGATATCACCAACTACGCCGAGGCCCTGCGCGAGGTGTCGGCGGCCAAGAAGGAAGTCCCCGGCCGCCGCGGCTACCCGGGCTATCTGTACACCAACCTGGCCACCATTTACGAGCGGGCCGGCCGTCAGCTGGGCAAGAGCGGCTCCATCACCCTCATCCCCATTCTCACCATGCCCGAGGACGACAAGACCCACCCCATCCCCGACCTGACCGGGTATATCACCGAGGGGCAGATCATCCTCAGCCGCGAGCTCTACCGCAAGGGCGTCAATCCCCCGGTGGACGTGCTGCCCTCCCTGTCCCGCCTGAAGGACAAGGGCGTGGGCCCCGGCAAGACCCGGGAGGATCACGCGGGGACCATGAACCAGCTCTTTGCCGCCTATTCCACCGGCAAGGAGAACAAGGAACTCATGTCCATCCTGGGCGAGGCGGCCCTGTCCCCCACCGACCTTTTGTACGCCCGGTTTGCCGACGAGTTTGAAAAGCGCTATGTCTCCCAGGGCACCGACGAAAACCGCTCGATCGAAGAGACGCTGGACCTGGGCTGGGAGCTGCTTTCCATCCTCCCGAAGGCGGAGCTCAAACGCATCAAGCCGGAGCTGATCGACAAATACCTCCCGAAAAAGGAGGGGTAAGTCATGCCCGCAATTAACGTAAACCCCACCCGGCAGGAGCTGACCCGGCTGAAGGGCCGGCTCAAGACCTCAATCCGGGGCCATAAGCTGCTCAAAGACAAGCGGGATGAGCTGATGAAGCAGTTTATGGACGTCGTGCGGGAGAACCGGGCGCTCCGCGCCAAGGTGGAGGCGGCCCTGATCCGGGCCCATGGCTCCTTCACTGTGGCCTCGGCGGTCATGTCCTCCGAGATGCTGGAGCAGTCCCTGCTCTACCCCAAACAGAGCGTGGAGTTGGACATGACCTTCCAGAACGTCATGTCCGTGAACGTGCCCGTCTATCAGTTCAAGACCAAGAGCGACGACGCCGGGGAGATCTATCCCTACGGCTTTGCCACCACTTCGGGCGAACTGGACGACGCGGTGGACGCCCTTTCCGGAATCTTTCAGGATATGCTGCGCCTGGCCCAGATCGAAAAGACCTCCCAGCTGCTGGCGGAGGAGATCGAGAAGACCCGGCGGCGCGTCAACGCGCTGGAGTATGTGAAGATCCCTCAGATGCAGGAGGCCATCAAGTATATCTCCATGAAGCTGGATGAAAACGAACGCTCTTCCACGATCCGACTGATGAAGGTCAAGGATATGCTTCTCAAGGAAGCCATTGAGGAGAAGCGGGAGGAGGACGCCAGGGCTGTGGAGGCCTTTGGCGGCCGCCTGGACGATCCGGAGAGCATCTGATCCAGCAAAAGGCCCCCATCCATGACTTGGATGGGGGCCTTTTGGCGTCAAAAAAATGATTGACAAACGATAATAGTTCCGCTAAACTGAAAAAGAAATTATTGCAAAACGATAATTTGGAGGGAGAGCACATGACAAAACGGGAGGCGCTCCTGTTGACCGCGGCGGCCGCGCTGGGAGCGGTGCTGGCCGGCCTGACGGAGTGGGGGATGGGACTGCGGGCCGGGCTGGGCTTGATTGACGGCATTGGGGATGGCCTGCGCGCGCTCTCCGGACTGGGATACGCCGGAAATCTGGCCGCCTGGGCCATCTGCCTGGTGGCGGCAGGACTGCCGTTGGGATGGCTGTGGTATCAGCGGCGCAGGCGCAGGCTGTACTGGGAGGACGCGCTGCTGCTGCTGGCCGCCCAGCTTCTGTACAGCCTCTACCGGCTTGCCAATCGGGCCGCCCTGATCGGACAGGAGACGTTGGAGCTCACCGGCGTTTGGGCGCTGGCGGCGGGGGGCGCCCTGTTTGCCACCCTGGCCGGATACGCGGTGCTCCGTCTGCTGCGGCGCCTGGAGAAGGAGGCGGGGCTGTCCCGCTTGTTCCGGGGCCTGCTGACCGGCGCGGCGGCGCTGCTGGTGTTCCTGGCCGTATGGGGGGCGCTGAGCGGCTTTCTGGCCCAGGCCGCGGCGGTGACCGCGGGCAACACCGGCGATCCGGCGGGGGCGGCGCGCACCAACGGAGTTGGCGCTGTCCTGACGCTGCTGGGGCTGACGCCCAGCTTCCTGGGGGCGGCGGTACTCCTGTGGGGCGCCCGGCTGGCCCGGGCACTGGAGCGGGAGCCCTTCGGGGCGGAGACGGTGGAGCTTTGCCGGATCACCGCGGAGCGCTGCCGCCGGACGGCCCAATGCGCCATCCTCCTGTGCGTGGGCGGCAACCTGCTCCAGCTGCTCCTGCTGCCCCAGCTGCGGAAGGTCTCGTTTACCATGACCCTGCCGTTGGTGAGCGTGGCGCTCTCAGCGGCGCTCTTTCTGCTGTGCCGCTACTTTCAACAGGGCAAGGCTATCCACGACGACAACCAGAGCATTATTTAAGGGCGCGCCATGGCCATACGGGTATCTCTGAGCGATGTGCTCAAGGCGCGGGGCATGACGGCCAAGGAGCTGTGCGCCAAGGTCGGCATCACCGAGGCAAACCTTTCCATCCTGCGCAGCGGGAAGGCAAGCGGCGTGCGGTTCCATACCATCAACCGCATTTGTTATTACCTGGACTGTGACGTGGGCGATATCCTGCATTTTGACGGAAGATTGGAGGAGGACGATGAAACGGATGGGTAGGCGCCTGGCGCTGCTTGCGGCGGCCGCGGCGGTGCTGGCGGCTCTGGGGACCGTGCCGCTGGCCGCGCCGGGGCCGGAGGGGCAGGCGGACCGCTTTGTGGGCTTCCATGTGGCGTTCGGTGCAAGGCAGACCCCTTATGACGACGGCAGCTGGACGGAATACGGCAGTCAGACGCTGGATACCGGGCGCTTTGGGGCGCTGTCGTTCCCGCGCAGCGTGCTGTTCGGGGTGTACGACGCGGAGCGGGGCCGGTATGACTTCCCCGGTCTGGAGGGGCGTAACTGCTTCCTCTATCAGAGTGTGGAGGAAAACGGAGACCTGGTGAACAGCAGCAGCGTGGAGCTGGCGCATCCGAACATGGCCTACAAGTCGACGGACCAGGGGGAGGAGGAAACCATCTCCGGCACCGTTTATTTCCGGGCGGGAGAGGAAGAGCGCTTTGTTACCCTCTACCGGGTGTATCAGACGGAGGACGGGCGCCTCTATCTGGACGGCAGCGGCAACAGCTACGGCGGGGCGGGCGGCATGACCGTCACGGAACATTGGCAGCAGAGCGTAACGGAGAACGGCGAGACGCACAGCACCTCCTTCTCCGTGGAGGTCTCCCTGCAGGACGTTCAGCCGCTGCAGACGGTAACGGTCACCCAGTACGGCGGCTCGGACGAACCGCTGGCGGCCTGCGTGCTGGACGGAAGCCGGGCGGAGGAGTCGATATCCCTTCTGCCGCAGACCCAGTGGGTGCTGGTGGCCGAGCGGGACGAGGACGGCGGCGTGAAACGCACCGTCTACGACCTTGCCCCGGAAGGCGGGCCGCTGATGCATACGGCGTGGTTTTTGGATGAGGCGGGTCTGGGCCGTCCGGTTTTCCTTACCATCGGAGTGCAGGCTGAGGGGCGGGTGTGACACCCGCCCCTACCGTGCTACAGCTGCTCCAGAATGCCGCGCAGCAGCCAGGCGTGGGCGTTTTCATCCCCGGCCAGCTCCAGATAGAGCTCCCGCAGACAGGGGTCTCCGGTCTCCTCCGCCGCGGCCAGATAGGAGAGCTCGCCCCGCTGCTCTTCCGCAAAGCGTTCCCGCAGGGCGGCGGGAAAGGCGCAGGCAAGGGCGGCGGCCGGACGCTCCACCGGCCAGTAGCGCACGCCGGAGATCAGGAAATACGCGGTGGACAAACGCTTGGCGTGGCGGCGCTCGTCCGCGGCCATCGTGGAGAGGACCTTGCCGCCGGTGCCTGTGGCCCGCCGGGAGAGAAGCTGATACGTCCGCCAGTCGGCCAGTTCGTGGTCTATGTACTGCTGGAGCTGGGCGCCGTATACGGCCGAGGCCGCGCCCAGACAGGGTACGTCGTGTTCCGGCGCGCAGCCGGACTCCTCCTGGGGCATGGGCATGGGCATGGCGGGGCGCATGGCCGGAACGGACAGGACCCCGGGCGCGGCGGCGGTGGCCGCAGGGCCTTCCGGGAGGGACGCGGCTTCTGCCGCGGGCTGGGCGGCGGCTGCTTCATCCAGCACGAAGGGGCAGTCGGGCCGATCCTCCGGCATGACCCGCCGCCAGACCCGCTCAAAGACCTCCCGGTCGCAGGGGTAGTCCGGGGAATCGGGCGGGGTGCAGGGCAGTTTATCTTGTTCCATGGATTTGCCTCCTAATCTGCATAGAATCTAAGCCATACTATGCGCCATCCGGACCGGATGCCCCGGAGGAGGCCGGGAAACGGCGGACATACTTGTTTTTTCCGGATGGGCATGTTACAATATTTAATCACGGAAATCACCATGTACAAAGGAGCAACGGCTTATGTTGGAAATCAAGGGCCTCAGCTACCAGGTGGAGGGGGAGTCCGGCCAGGAACTGGGCATCCTCAACGACGTTTCCCTGACGGTGGAGGACTACAAGCTGGTGGTCATCACCGGCCCCAACGGGGGCGGCAAGACCACCTTGGCCAAGGCGATTATGGGCCTGGTGCAGCCCACGGGGGGAAGCATCCTCTGGAACGGCGCCGATATCACGCAGATGGATATCACCGGCCGGGCGCGGCTGGGGATCAGTTACGGCTTCCAGCAGCCTCCGCGGTTCAAAGGGCTGAAGGTCAAGGACCTGCTGGCGCTGGCGGCGGGCAGCGACTCCCTCACCCGGGAGGAGGGCTGCCAGTACTTGACCAAGGTGGGCCTGTGCGCGCACGACTATATCGACCGGGAGGTGGACGCATCCCTCTCCGGCGGCGAGGTCAAACGCATTGAGATCGCCACCATTCTGGCCCGCAAGGCCGGGCTGATGATCTTCGACGAGCCGGAGGCGGGCATTGATCTGTGGTCCTTCGCCAAGCTGACCGAGACCTTCCAGGCCATCCACCGGCGGCGGGAAGCCACCCTGCTCATCATCTCCCATCAGGAGCGGATCATCAATCTGGCGGATGAGATCGTGATGATCAGCGACGGCCGGGTGAGCAAATACGGGCCCAAGGAAGAAATATTCCCTCAGATCCTGGCCAACACCCTGTCCGGGTGCAGCTATATGACGGAGGGGGCGGCACAGTGAATCACACCGATTGGAAACTCCTGAAGGAGATCGCGGAGTTGGAGAAGACCCCTCAGGGGGCCTACAACATCCGCCGCAACGGGCAGCTGGACTCCCGCGCGAGCACCGCCAATATCGAGATCACCACCAAGACCGAGCCGGACAAGCCGGGCATCGATATCCGCATCAAGTCCGGTACCCGGAACGAGTCGGTCCACATCCCGGTCATCATTACCCAGACCGGTATGTCCGAGATGGTATATAACGACTTTTTCATCGGAGAGGACTGCGACGTGGACATCGTGGCCGGCTGCGGCATCCACAATACCGGCTGTGAGACCAGCCAGCACGATGGGGAGCATACCTTTTACGTGGGGAAGAATTCCAAAGTCCGCTATGTGGAGCGCCACTACGGCGAGGGACCGGGCACGGGAAAGCGCGTCATGAATCCCCGGACGGTGGTATATCTGGAAGAAGGGGCGTCCATCCACATGGAGACCACCCAGATCCGGGGCGTGGACTCCACCAAGCGGGAGACCAAGGTCGTGGCTGCCAGGGGAGCCGAGGTCGTCATTACGGAAAAACTGCTGACCCACGGCGACCAGACCGCCGAGAGCGATATGGAGATCATTCTGGACGGAGCGGACGCCAACGGACGGGTCATCTCCCGCTCCGTGGCCCAGGACGGCTCCAGACAGGTATTTTATCCCAGGATGACCGGCAATGCAAAGTGCTTTGGTCATGTGCAGTGTGATTCCATCATCATGGGGCAGGCCAAAATTTCCTCCATCCCGGCCATTGTGGCCAACAGCGTAGACGCCCAGCTGATCCATGAGGCGGCCATCGGCCGCATTGCGGGAGATCAGATCCTCAAGCTTATGACTCTGGGCCTGACGGAGCAGGAGGCAGAGGAGAAGATACTCGATGGATTTTTACAGTAAGCTGCTGGAGCGGGTCAATCAAGCGGGCACGTTTTCCACCAACAGCCGTATTTTTGTCACAAGGATCGAGCAGGGCTGCGCCGAGGGCGTCCTGCATGCGGACGAGAGCAGCCTGAACCCCAACGGTATCGTCCACGGGGGCTGCCTGGTCACCCTGGCGGACACCGTAGCGGGCTGTGCCGCCCACGGGCTGGGCGGACAGTATGTCACCCTGAGCAGCAACCTGAATTTCCTCGCGCCTGCTCAGAAGGGGGAGGTCCGCTGTGCCGCCGAGGTCCGGAAGGCGGGGCGCACGATCGTGGTGTGCGACGTAACCATCACCGACGCGGCCGGGAAACCGCTGGCCTGCGGGAGCTTCACCTTCTTCCGGGTGGGAGAGCTGCCGAACTAGGATACCAGGGGGACAGGATTTCCTGTCCCCCTTTTGCACCGCTTAAACGGGCAGGTCGCCGCTCTCTTCCAAAGCGGGCTGGCATCGCTGCAAAAAGAGCAGATCGTCCAGCCGCAGCAGGGCGGCCGCCAGGACCAGCACAGAGGCGCACAGGTTGGCGGCGGCTGATTTTCGGGCGACGGGGTCGTCGCCCTGGGAAGCCTGCTGCCAGGCGTTCAGAGCCAGACACAGGAAAAAGCCCAGGGCGCCGATTACCAGGGCGCTGGCGCAGCAGCGGATCGGAAAGACCGGCGGCAGCGCCGCCGCGGCCTGCGTGTTTCCGGCCAGCGTATCTGCCAGTTGGCGGCGCTGTATCCCAACGGCGGCGTAGGACAGCACGACGGAAAGAATGATGAACAGCAGAAACAGCAAAGAGGCGTCCACTGTTTTTAATTGGCTGCAGAGTGTCTGCCGCGAATTGGTCTCCTGCATGCAAAGCCCTCCTTTTATTCCAGTCTATCCGCCGACGGCGGAAGAGGTGCGCAAAACAGGGCCCCGGCATCCAGTTGGATGCCGGGGCCCTGTTTTGCCCGCTTTAGCGACTTTCGCGGGGCGAAAGTCGGCGTCGTTTCGGCGCTGGCCTCACCATGCCCTTTTAGGGCTTGTTCAAGCCACGCGTTTCACGCGTGGTCTTGGCTTGCATTCAGGCGATCCCGCCGCCAAATTCATAGAAGGTCAGATCCCGGTTCCGCTCCTGGGTCCAGCCGATGGCCCATTGAGACCCGAACAGCAGCAGCTGATTGCCCTTATAGTCCTCCACCAGCTTTACGTCGGTGCCCAGGATGAGGTCCTCCTCCTTCACCGGCTCGCCGTCCGCGCTCCGGATCCAGCGCAGATATTCGTAGGGCAGACCCTCCATATAGAGTTCCACATTGTACTCGTTCTTTAAGCGGTACTCCAGCACGTCGAACTGAAGGGTGCCCACCACCCCCACGATGACCTCTTCCATGCCGGTATAGGGCGTTTTGAAGATCTGGATGGCGCCCTCCTGGGCGATCTGCTCCATGCCCTTCAAAAACTGCTTGCGCTTCATGGTGTCCAGACTGCGCACCCGGCGGAAATGCTCGGGGGCAAAGGTGGGGATGGGGTCGAACCGGAATTTTTTACCCGGAGCGCACAGGGTATCTCCGATGGAGAAGATGCCCGGGTCGAACACGCCGATGATATCGCCGGCGTAGGCCTCCTCAATGATCTCCCGTTCGGCGGCCATGAGCTGCTGGGGCCGGGAAAGGCGGATCTTCTTACCGGCCTGGACATGGTAGACCTCTTTGTCCGCGTCGAACCGGCCGGATACCACCCGCAGGAAGGCGATGCGGTCCCGGTGGGCTTTGTTCATGTTGGCCTGGATCTTGAAGACGAAGGCGGAGAAGTCGTCGTCCATGCAGTCGACCACCAGTTCTCCGGCCGTTCGGGGCAGCGGAGCGGTAGTCATGCGCAGGAACTCCTCCAGAAACGGCTCCACGCCGAAGTTGGTGAGAGCGGAGCCAAAGAACACGGGAGAGAGCTTGCCGTGGCGCACGCGCTCCAGGTCGAACTCCGCCGCCGCGCCGTCCAGCAGCTCGATGTCGTCGGAGAGCTGGGCGTGCAGCCGCGGCCCGATGAGCGCGTCCAGGTTGGGATCGTCCAGAAGCACTTCCGTGGCGGTGGCCGCCTTGGCGCCGCCGTTGGAGGTGAAGTGGATGATCTCGCCCCTGCCCCGGTCATAGACGCCCTGAAATTCCTTGCCGCAGCCGATGGGCCAGTTGACCGGGTAGGTTTCCAGACCGAGCTCCTTTTCCAGCTCCTCGCACAGCTCAAAGGGATCCCGGGCTTCCCGGTCCATTTTGTTTATAAATGTGAAAATGGGGATGTCCCGCATGGCGCAGACCTTAAAGAGCTTGCGGGTCTGGGCCTCCACACCCTTGGCGGCGTCAATGACCATTACGGCGGAATCGGCGGCCATCAGGGTGCGGTAGGTGTCCTCGGAGAAGTCCTGGTGGCCGGGGGTATCCAGAATATTGATGCAGAAGCCCTCGTACTGGAACTGCATTACCGAGGAGGTGACGGAGATGCCGCGCTGCTTCTCGATCTCCATCCAGTCGGAGGTGGCGGCGCGGGAATTCTTCTTGCCCTTGACGATACCGGCCTGGGCAATGGCCCCGCCGTAGAGCAGGAATTTTTCCGTCAGCGTGGTCTTGCCCGCGTCCGGATGGCTGATGATGGCAAAGGTGCGGCGGCGATTGATTTCGGATTGATACTGAGACATAGCGGATAACCTCCAGAACAGGGCGCGGGGCCGGGATCAGCCCACGCGCCGATTGGCACGCAGATGGGGCGGTTTGCTGCCTTGGGCGTGTAAGAACGCACAGGGAGATTGAGAAGAGCGCCCTTATGGGGGCGTAACGGCAAAAGCGCAGCGGCAGCTGCGCTCGGATTTACAGCGCGGCATGGGATCCCCTCCGGACCGGTTGATGCCGAAAAACGGCCACATCCCCCCGGACGTGGTCAATTCAGGCGCAATATATCCGTATTATATCCGAAAAGAGCGCGTCTGTCAAAAAATACTGCACCGTGGGGGAATGGCTGCCCTTCTCTCAGATAGCGCGGGGCAGCAGGTCCGCTGGGCGGGGTGTGACGCTGGCAGCGGCAGGGCCTTCCCGCCCAAGCTGCGCTGCAGCTCCATGGGCAGTATCCCCCTGGGGGACGGTCAAGCGGAAGACAGGAAAAGGACCGGAGACAGCGTTGGTTGGCGCGGCGGAGAAGTGGAAGCGGGAAAACCGAGGGCCACCGGATGCACGACTTGATCCGGGCCCTGTGTGCCGGGCCGTGTTGTGCGCGCGGTTCCGCACTTGCAGCGGAATAAGGTTCAGCCGGTTCAGAACGGGAGCCCTCCCGGCGGGGCGGGACTTTTTTGTGGCAAAAAAGAGTGAAATCAGACGGCTTCTTTTGCTGCAATAGAGAAGCAGCGCGAAAAAGAGGAGAGTAGTGCAAAATATCTATTTTGTGGGTAGAAAATTGTGGTTTCCCTGTTGACATGCTGAGGGGAATATGCTATAAATTATTTGAACAAAATAATTATTTCATTCAAATAGATAAAATATCGAAAAAATAAAAAATATAAATTTTAAGCTGTTTGTTAATATCGTTCTGAAGCCAGAAGGATATTTACAATAGAAGGAATGGAAACGACTTGTAGAGGAGGATGTTATGAAAACGATCGGTAAGAGAAGTCTCGCCCTGTTCCTGTTGTTGACCCTTTTGGCGGCGCTGGGCGGCTGCGGTGGACAGACGTCGGGGGAAAGCGGCACGCCTGCGCCGCAGACCGGCGCACCGGCAGCCGAAAGCGGCGCGCCTTCGGGAGAGCAGCCGGATCCTATGACGCTGACCTTTGCGACGCATTTGCCTGAGACCGGTGTGGACGGCGCCTCGCTGAAATACTTCTTTGAAGAAGTATCCAAGGAGACCGGCGGCCTGCTTACGTTTGAGTACTATTTTGCAGGGTCCCTGGTCAGCGCCACCGATTCCCTGACGTCCGTATCCGAGGGCTTGACGGACATCGCCTTTGTCCCGGAGGGATTTTTCGAGACGCAGTTCTATCCCACGTTCGTGGCCACCATCCCCTATACGACCACGTCCGAGTGGGTGACCAACAAGGCCCTGTATGAGATGTTCCAGACCTACGCCCCCTTCCGGGAGATGTGCGCCGCTCAGAACGTGGTGAACTTGGGCGTCGTGGCCCCCAGCGAGCTGGCCATGTGCTCGAACCTGAAGATTGAGTCCCTGAACGATCTGACGGGCCTGAAGATCCGGGCCATGGGCGCGGTCAATGCGGATATGACCAAGCTGGGCGCGACCCCCGTGGCCATGGCCGCCAACGAGATCTATGAGGCCCTGGAGCGCAAGACCGTGGACGCCGCCACCGGGATCCCCGTCACCCTGGCGGTCTCCTACAAGCTCCAGGAGATCAGCGACTACTTTATCTATACCGGCTACGGCATGTACACCACCTCCAGCATCTACATGAATAAGGCGGTCTATGACAAGCTGCCCGAGGCCTATAAGCAGGCCTTCCAGACGGTCTATGAGCGCTTCGTGGACGAGTATTCCAGCGAAACGTGGATGGGCGGGGCCATCAAGGACTCCATCCAGGCCATTGAAGATGCCGGCGGCGAAGTGATCGTCCTCCCCAAGGAGGAGCGGGACAAGTGGGCGGAAAAGCTGGCAGTAGACGCCCAGGAGTTTGTGGATACCGCTACCTCTTACGGGTATAACGGCCAGGAGATCCTGGACACCTATCAGGCACTGGTGGCCAAGTATGCTCCGGACGATATCGCCTATCAGGTCTACGAGTGACCGCAGCCTGCGGCGGATCCGGCGGGAGACTCCCAAAGGGGTCTCCCGCCCTTTTAAAAGACGGAAGGAGCGACTGTATGAAACTTTTGCGGAAGGTACCCGATTTCTTCGGACTTCTGTCGGCGTTGCTGATCGCACTGATCTGGATCATCATGACGGCGGAGCTGGTGGCGCGCAATGTGTTCCACTCCCCCATCCTTGGGGTGAGCGAGATCGCCATCTATCTGTATGTGACGGCGGCCTATTTCGGTTTTTCCTATACCCAGAAGGAAAAAGGACACATTTGTGTGGAGCTGCTGTATGACCGGCTGGGGCAGCAGACCAGGCGGGTCGTTGACGTAATCGCCTATCTGCTGTGCGACGCACTGTTTCTCTGCTTTGCCGTGTGCATCTGGCGGGCATTTGGAGAATCCTGGGCGATCAAGGAGATCCAGCTCTCCGCCATGAAAATGCCGGTGTATGTGCTGAAGTTTACTATCGCCCTAGGGATCACCGCCATGCTGCTGCAGCTGATCCTGGATACTGTGGATGCCGTAAAGCTCGCTCTGGGCCAAGGCGGAAATAACGGCCTGATGGAGGAGGAAAAGTTATGAATCCTTTGCTGATCGGACTGATTGCGCTGGTGGCGCTGATCGTACTGATGCTGCTGCGGGTCCCCATCGGGATCTCCATGTTTATCGTAGGGGCCGGAGGACTGCTGCTGACCAAGGGGACGGTACTGGCCAACTACGCCCTGGCCACCACGCCGGTCAGCGCCATTTCCTCCTTTACGCTGGTGGCCATCCCCATGTTTATCCTAATGGGAAACCTGGCCAACGAGGCGGGAATTACCACCGAGCTGTACGATACCGGCTATAAGCTGCTGGGCCGGCTTCCCGGCGGGCTTGGCATGGCTACGGTGTTCGCCTGCGCGGGCTTTGCCGCCACCACCGGTTCCTCCGTGGGCATGGTGGCCGCCATGACCCGCATCGCACTGCCGGAGATGGACCGCTATGGGTATGACCGCCGTCTCAGCCTGGGCACCATTGCCGGCGCAGGCACCCTGGGCATTCTGATCCCGCCCTCCATCCCGGCGGTGATGTACGCCATCACCACCGAGCAGTCCGTGGGCCGCATCCTGTTGGGCGGCGTACTCCCCGGCGTCATCATGGCGGTGGCCATGCTGGCCTATCTGGGCATCCGCTGCGCCATCAACCCAAAGCTCGCTCCCGTGTCCTCGAAAAAGGTCCCCCTGCGGGAAAAACTGCGTTCACTCAAGGGCATCTGGGCGATCGTGGTATTGTTCGGCGGCGTGATCGGCTCCATCTATCTGGGCATCGCCACCGCTACCGAGGCCGCTGCGGTGGGCTGCCTGGGCGCCGTCGTGATCGCGGCCATCAAGAAGAATCTGAGCTGGAAGGGGATCAGATCCGCCCTGGTGGACACCGTGAAGATGACCTGCATGATCATGCTGATCTCGGTCGGCGCGGCGGTGTTCCAGCTCTTCCTGACCCGATGCGGGTTTGCGTCTGCCTTCTCCAATCTGTTTATCGGCTCTCAGATGCCGATGATGGCTACCATAATCCTGATGCTGCTGGTCTACATCCCTCTGGGCATGTTCTTCGACACCATGGGTATGATCCTGCTGACCATCCCCATCTTCTACCCCATCATGAGCAACTTGGGCGTGGATCCCATCTGGTTTGGCGTCATGGTCATCATTATGATCCAGGTCAGCCTGCTCTCCCCGCCCGTGGGCCTGAACGTCTACGTGCTGAAGGGCTGCGTCCCGGACGCGTCTCTGGGCCAGATTTTCCGGGCCTCTGCACCGTGGATGGGCATACAGCTTGTCGTGGTGGCGCTGCTGCTGCTTTTCCCGGGGCTGGTGACCTGGCTGCCCAACCTGATGAAATAGGAGCCGCAAATCCGGAAAGGAAGCGTTTGAATGGAGCGTTTTGCAATCGTAGGGTTCGGCTGCGCAGGCTGCCATGCACTCAAGGCACTCCGCGCGGCCGGCTGCAGCGCGGCGGTAGATGTGTACAGCGATACCGGGCTGCCGCCCTATAACCCGATGCTGACTACTTATTACGTGAAGGGGAAGATCCCCTATGAAGCTATGTTTCCCTTCGGAAGCATGGAGCAGCTGAAACAGGAGCTCTCCTTTACGCTGTTTGACCAATGCACGGCGGCCTCCATCGACGCCGGGGCCAGGACCCTCCGGCGGACAGACGGGACGGTGCAAACCTATGACAAGATCCTGGTATCCACCGGCGCGCGGGCCTTCGTGCCGCCGGTGGGCACGCTGCCCGACGAGAGGATCTTTTCCATGCGCTCGGTGGAGGACGCGGTGCGGCTCAAGGAAGCCTTGGCGGCGGGAACGCTCCGGCGGGTACTGGTCGTAGGCGCCTCCATGGTGGGCATCAAGATCGTGGAACTGCTGGAGGAGCGGGGCATCGAGGTGGTGCTTTCCGATCTGGCGCCCCACATTTTTCCGACCGCCGCCTTTGCGGAGACCAGCCGGCGGATCGAGGGCGAGCTCCGGGAAAGGGGAATCGTCCTGCGCTTTGGGGAAAAGACCACCGGGGCCTGCGAACAGGACGGCCGGGCGGAGGTGAGCTTCTCCGGCGGGGATCGGGAGATCGTGGACGCAGTCGTGGTCTGCATCGGCACCCGGACCGCCTTGGACTGCCTTGCGCCGGAGCAGGTGGAGATCGACCGGGGCGTTGTGGTGGACGAGCATATGCAAACCAGCGTGCCGGACCTGTTTGCGGCGGGGGATTGCTGTCAGGGCCGCGACCTCTCCATCGAGGGGACCCGCCTCATCGGCCTGTGGGCCAACGCGGTGTGTCAGGGAGAGACGGCCGGGAAAAACATGGCCGGACTGGATGCGGCCTATCCCGGCAACCTGCTTCACAACATCACCCACTTTATGGATATGGACTTTGTCTCCTTTGGAGACAAGAGCCTGCCGGGTGAGCGGCGGGTCTTCGTGGACAAGGGACGGCAGTACGCCGAGGCCACCATTTCGGACGGCCGGGTCCGCTGTATCAACCTGCTGAATCTGTTCAAAAACAGCGGCGCCGTAAAAAATTACATGCTGCGGGCCCTGTACCGGCACGATACGCCCGCGGATGCGCAGATGAAGGCCGTTCTCCTGAAAAGCGGCCTTCCCCGGGAGCTGACGGAACTGCTGATGGGAGGGGAAGGAACATGACGGAACTGGAGCGCCTGCAAGAGGCGAAGATCCCCTGCAAGGAGACCGGGATCGAGGTCAAACACACGTTTTGTTCCGTATGCGAGCCGCTGTTTCACTGCGGAATCGACGCGTATGTGAAGGACGGCCGAGTCGTCAAGATCGAGGGAACGCCGGACTATCCGGTCAGCAATGGGAACCTGTGCCCCAAGGGGCATGCCAACCGGCAGTATATCTACCGCGCCGACCGCATTCAAACGCCGCTGCGCCGGACGGGTCCCCGGGGCAGCGGCCAGTTCGAGGAGATCTCCTGGGAGGAGGCTTACCGGGAGATCGCTGCGCGGCTGAAGCAGCTCAAAGCGGCCTATGGGCCGGAGTCGGTGCTGTTCTATTCCGGCTACGCCAAATGGTACCGCTCTTTCCTCCAGCGGCTGGCCCATTCCTTCGGCTCCCCCAACTTCGGGTCGGAGTCCTCCACCTGTCACATGGCCACAGTGGAGGCGTGGAAGGATATGGTCGGCACCTTTTCCGCCTACGACGTGCAAAACGCAGCCACCTTCATGGCCTGGGCGGTCAATCCCTACCACTCCAAACCGACTCAGCTGCGGCAGCTCTATGAGGTGAAGGAGCGGGGGCAGAAGATCGTGGTCATTGACCCGCGGGTCACCCCCATGACCACCAAGCTGGCCGACCTGCACCTGCGTATCCGGCCGGGCACCGACGGAGCCCTGGCGCTGGGCATGGGGAAGCTTATCATCGACAACGGCTGGGTGGATCGGGATTATGTGGAGCACCATGTCCACGGGTTCGAGGCATACGCCGGCTACGTCCGGCAGTTTGACTTGAAGCGGGTCTGTGAGATTACCGGCCTGGCGGCAAAGGACGTCGAGCGGGCCACGGAGTGGTATGCCACCAATAAGCCCTCCTGCATCAGCCAGAGCGGCGCCCCCATCGTCCATCACCGCAACGGCTACCAGACCTTCCGCGCCATTATGAGCCTGAGTGCCATTACCGGCAACTACGACGTAAAAGGCGGCAATTTTCCCATCGGGGAGACCTATTCCCACCAGTGGGCCGGGTTTCAGACCCGGGAGCATGAATTCACTCATGCCACCAAGCCGAAGGATGCCCCGCCCCGCATCGGCGACAGGCGCTTTCCGCTGTGGGAGCACTTTATGGACGAGGGGCAGATGACCGACCTGACCCGGCAGATCCGGGAGGGGACGCCCTATCCCGTCAAGGCTGTCATGGCCTTCGGCCTCAACCACCGTATGTTCCCCGAGCCCCACAAGATCCTGGAGGCGGTGGACGAGCTGGAATTTGTCATGAGCGCGGAGCTGTTTATGACGGACATGTGCCGCCACTCCGATATTGTCCTGCCCGTGTGCACATCCTTTGAGCGGGAGGAATTCAAAGTGTATCCCGGCGGCTTTGCCACCTATATCAAACCGGTCATCGCGCCGCTCTATTCCGCCCGGCCGGATTCCACCATCATCAAGGAGCTGGCCGACGTTCTGGACCTGGACGACCCGCTGCTGCGCTCGGGCTATGAAAACTGTGTGCGCTGGATGCTCTCAGACTGTGCCCTCAGCCTGGACGACTGCATCCGGGAGGACCGGCCGGTCAGGGTGCCTGACGCCAGGCCTTATGAGCCGGGCGCCTATACCGCGCGGGGATACGATACCCCCACCGGGAAATTTGAACTCTATTCCACCAGCATCGAGCGGTACGCCCCTGGATTGAGCCCGCTGCCTACCTATACGCCCCCCTGGGACCGGGCGGAGCCGGAGGAGTATCCCATGGTGCTGTCGGTGGGCGCGCGGCTCCCCTTCGCGCTGCACAGCCGGATGCACGAGGTACCCTGGACCCGCTCCCTCCGCCCCGATCCCATGGCCGACCTGAACGATGGGGACGCCGCGGCCCTGGGCGTGGGCGAGGGGGACTGGATCACCATCGAGAGTACCGCCGGGACTCTTGCGGTACGGGCCAACCCCACCGCGCGGATCCTGCCAGGGTGCCTTCAGATGTATCACGGCTACCGGGAAGCGGATGCCAACGAGCTGGTAGGCAGCGTCCATCTGGACCCCTATTCGGGCTATCCGGGCTATAACTGCGTCCGCTGCCGCATCCGGAAGGGAGGCGGAAAAGCATGAAGCTGCGTCTGCTGCTGGAAATCGAAAAGTGCTCTGCCTGCGGGGCCTGCGCTGTGGCCTGTATGGATCAGCACGATATCGACGTGGAGGCCGGGGTGTGCCCTCTGCGGCATATCTATGACGTAGAGGCGCTGGGACGGGAGGGCTACTTGTCCGTGTCCTGCATGCACTGCGATGATGCGCCCTGTATCGCGGGGTGTCCCTCCGGATGCCTGAAAAAGGATCCGGAGACCAACCTGACCATATATGACAATACCAACTGCATCGGCTGCCACAGCTGCGCCATGGCCTGCCCGTATGGAGCGCCCTCATTCGGGACCGACGGTAAGATGATCAAATGCGACGGCTGTATCGAGCGCTGGCGGCACGGTCTGGAACCCGCCTGCGTACGGACCTGCCCCACCGGCGCGATCGCGCTGCGGGATATGGATGAGGCATAAGCGCATCAGGCTCCGGGGGTCTCGCCTCCCTTGCTTTTTGGGCGTTTCTTGTGATAAAATCTTGGAAATAGAAAGGGAGGGAGCATATGGCAGCTTCCAATGAAAGCACCTTGCAGAGGACCTTCTCTGTGGTCGAATATCTGAGCAGGGAGAAGCGCAAAGTTCCCCTCCAGGAACTGGCCGGGGCGCTTTGCCTGACAAGCGCCGCCGCGCACCGGCTCCTGAACGGCCTGATGGAACTGGGGTATGTGGATCAGGATGAAAACAAGCGGTATTATCTGACCTATAAGGTCTATAAAGTGGCCGGCAAGTCCCTCAACCGGGATAACTTTCTGCAGGATATGATCCCCTATATGAATTACTTTGCCATGCGCTACGGCTGCGAGGTGGGGCTGACGGTCTTCGCGGACGACACCATCATCCACGTCCTGAATGTAGGGAGGAACATTAATTTGGGAAAGGACTGCCTGCGGCCCGGACAGGTGTTTCCGCTCTACTGCTCCGCGCCGGGCAAGGCTTTTCTGGCGCAGATGGCGCCGGACGCGCTCAGCCGCTGGATCGAAGAGAGCGCGCTGCTGCCGCATACCATACGGACCATCATTGACAAGCAGCAGCTCTATCAGGAAATCCGGAGGACCCGGGATCAGGGCTACGGCGTCAGCGAAGGCGAGCTGTATGATATCGTATACGCAGTGGCGTTCCCCATTCACGATCAGAGCGGGGCTGCGATCGGGACCTTCAATTTCCGTATGCTGCCGGAGACCTATCAGGAAAACATGTGCAGCACCTTCACGGAAGATGTCCAGAGGGCGCTGGAGAATTTTGGGCTGTAGGGACGGCGGTGAAATATGAACAGTAATGAGGACTCCATGCAGAAGATTTTTTCTGTGATCGAGTACATGAGCGATATGGGGCGGAAGCTCTCCATCCAGGAGATATCGGCGGCGCTGGACATGTCCACCGCCACAGTCCACCGTATCCTGACCGGGCTGAAGGGCCTGGGGTACGTGGAACAGCATACGAATAAGCAGTATTATCTGACGTACAAGCTGTATGCCCTGTCCGGCGATGTCATCAACCGGGACGGCGCCATCGACCGGATCATCCCCATCATGAATTACTTTTCCATGCGGTATGGCTGTGAGGTGGGACTGACGGTATTCGACGGGGCGTCCATCATCCACATCATCAGTGTGGGAGAAAACATCAGCTTTGGGATGCAGCCTACGCCGGGGCAGGTCTGTCCAGTGTATTGTACCGCCGCCGGGAAATTCCATCTGGCCCAGATGGAACAGGACGCGCTGATGGAGTGGATCGCAAAGGCGCGTATCGTCCCCCATACCCGCAATACGATCATCGACCGGGACGAGCTGCTGCAGGAGATCGTGCGCACCCGAAGCCAGGGATACGGCGTAGCGGTGGGCGAGCTTTATGATATGCTGGCCTCGGTGGCCTTTCCCATTCGTGACGGAGGCAGGCGCATTACGGGGACCATCAACCTGAACTTTTCCGTGGAGAAGTTCCGAACCCAGATGAGCCAGACGTTTGTCCAAGAGGTGGAAGAGGCGCTCAAGCGGTTCGGCGTATAAGGGAAACGCGGTACGGTTTCAAACAAAAGCGGGGTATGCGCACACGCGCATACCCCGCTTTGGAGTTGATGGGAAAACAGCCGGCCGGACCGCGCGGCCCTATTCGTCCAGATAGATCCACTGTTCCAGCCGCTCGGTCACGGAACCGATGATCGCGGCCTGTGGGATCTGCTCGCGCAGCTCATCCAGGCAGGCCTGCGCCTGGTCTTCCGGAAGAGCCATCAGCAGTCCGCCGCTGGTCTGAGGGTCGTACAGGATGTCCTGCATGGCGCGGCTGACGCCGGCGCCTGCGGCCACGCCGCGGGCGGCATAGTCCCGGTTGCGGTAGGCCCCGGCAGGGATGAGGCCCATTTCAGCCAGCGGATAGGCCTCGGCGTGGAAGGGAACCTGGCTGGTCCTGATGTGAATGGAGCAGCCGCTCCCCTGCGCCATTTCAAAGCTGTGGCCCAGCAGGGCGAAGCCGGTGACGTCCGTACAGCTGTGGACCGGATAACGGACCATGATGTCCCGGGCCGTTTTGTTCAGCGTGGCCATCTGACGCCAGACGCGCTCCAGAACCGGCTGCTCCACCAGATCCGCCTTGGCGGCCGTGGTCAGAATGCCCACGCCCAGGGGCTTGGTGAGGATCAGCGCGTCCCCGGGCCGGGCGCCGCAGTTTTTCAGGACCGCCTTGGGGTGCACAAAGCCGGATACGGCCAGTCCGTAAATGGGCTCTGCGCCGTGGATCGTGTGCCCGCCGGTGATGATGGCCCCCGCCTCATAGGCCTTGGCGTAGCCTCCCCGCAGGATCTCCTGCACGGTGGCGGCCTCCATCCGCTCCGGAATACACATGATGTTCAGGGCCAGCTTGGGTTCCGCGCCCATGGCGTAGACGTCGCTCATGGCATTGGCCGCCGCGATCTGCCCGTAAAGGAACGGATCGTCCACAATGGGGGGAAAAAAGTCGGTGGTCTGGACCAGCGCCACCGTATCGCTGATGGCGTAGACGCTGGCGTCGTCGCTCTTGTCGTAGCCCACGATCAGGCGGGGGTCCTGATGGGTCTCAAACCCCTCCAGCATCCGCACCAGCGTGCCTGCGCCGACTTTGGCGCCGCAGCCGGCGCAGGCGGCCAGCTTGGTCAGTTTTACTTCCGTTTCCATCCGCGCACTTCCTTTCAGCTGTTCTCCGCGCGATAGCAGGTGCGGTAGCCCGCCTCCAGCACCTGCACGATCTGTTCGACCTCCTCGGGGCAGGACGGCTCCGGGCAGGGCGCGTCTCCTTCCCAGCGCACGCAGGTGCCGCAGCTGCTGCTCAGATCCCGGGGCACCGGCATGAGCGTGGCCGCCATTCCATGGAGCTGGCACAGCTTCTTATAGCGGATGGCGCCAAAATGGGAATAAAAGGTGGCGATATAGGTCATCTCACTTGACGATGGAAAGGGTATATTCCCCGTCCTGCTCCGTGCAGGTGACATGATACCCCTGATGCTCCGCGTAACGGGTCACATTTTCCCGGGAGGCCGGGTTGTCCACGAGGATCTGATAGGCTTGCTCTCCCGCGGCCATGGCGTTGCGCAGCAGGACGACGGGTTCCGGGCACGAAAGGCCGCGGGCATCCAGTGTTTTCATAAGCGCTCTCTCCTTTTATGCGTCTTTTTTCCGAAAGGTGTTGAGGCACGCGATGGCGCACACAACGGCAATGCCCAGGATCACCGCGATCTTGCCGTTGGCGGTGGGGCCTTCGCCGCTGGAAGCCAGGCCGAAGTTATGGGCAAAGGCCGCTCCGGCCATGAGCCCGATCACGGTCATGGCGCTGTCCGTGTTCCCCTCGCCCGAGAGGACCAGCTGGCGCAGGGGACAGCCCCCCAGCAGGACGCAGCCGAAGCCGGCCAGCAGCATGCCCAAAAAGTTCCACAGCCCGTCGGTGTGGGCCACGGGCTGCCCCGCCAGGCTCAGATGAAAATAGGTATCCGGCGTGGCCGCGTTCAGGATCAGATTGCACGCCAGGGCGCTGACCAGAATGGCGACAAAGCCCAGGATCAGTTTGGTCTCCCGGAACAGGACCAGATCCCGGATGCCGCCCACCATGCACAGGCGGGTCCTCTGCGCCAGCGCGCCGACGATCAGTCCGGCGGCAAGGCTGATCAAAATGGCCGCGTGTTTGGCGCCGGGTCCGCCGCCGGACTGGGTAAAGCGGAGCAGGGAGGGCGCGGCCACCAGCAGGACCAGCAGGACGACCTGGATGCAGGCAAACAGTCTTCCCTCCAGGACGGGGAGGCGGTAGGTGCGCTTGAGGGTGTAGCCGCGCTTCAGGAAGAACACTCCCGCCAGGATGCCGCAGACAAACCCGGCCAGACCGAACAGCGCGTTCAGGTCGCCGCCGGCCAGGCGCAGGATCATGCGGAAGGGGCAGCCCAGAAACATCAGGCAGCCGATCATCACAAAAACACCCAGAACGAACCGGGTCAGCGGGGCACTGCCGCCCCGGGCGGAAAGCTCCTTCTTTCCCAGCGCCAGCAGGAAGCTGCCCAATACCAGCCCGATGATCTCCGGCCGGATGTACTGCACCGCCGCGGCGGAGTGGAGCCCCAGCGCGCCGGCGGTATCCCGCAGGAAGCAGGCGATGCAGAAGCCCATGTTGGCCGGATTCCCGAAGAACACCAGCAGGGAGGCAATGATTCCGATCACTGCTCCGGCCAAAAGAATGGAGGTCTTTTCCTTTCTAAGGTCCATATGCAATCCCCTCTCAAACGATTTGGTTGCCGTCTGTGGGCCGGGGCGGGCCCCGTGGCTGCGGGCGGGACAGGCGTCCGGCTTGGCCCAGAACCGGCACCCTCAGTATAACAGGAAACACCAGCCGTTTCCAATTGCAATTATTTATAATTCTTCTAAATCTATTGGAAAAACAAATAATAAAGTGGTATACTGGAAAAAAGACCGCGCCAGACAGCGAGGAGGGGACGCCATGCCGAGCATCTACCTTGACAACGCCAGCACCACCTTTCCCAAGCCGCAGGCCGTGCCGGACGCCATGTACCGTTTCATGACCCAGGTGGGCAGCAACATCAACCGGGGCGGCTATGCCCGGGCCTATGATACCGAAGAGACCGTCTACGAGACCCGCCAGCTGCTGTGCGGCCTGTTCGGCGGACAGGACTGCAGGCAGGTGATCTTCACCAAGAACGTCACCGAGAGCCTGAATCTTCTGCTGAAGGGGTTTCTCAGAAGCGGCGACCATGTGCTGGTCTCCTCCATGGAGCACAATGCCGTCATGCGGCCGCTGGTCCAGCTGGAAGCGCGGGGGGTCGCCTTCACCCGCGTCCCCTGCGCCGGGGACGGGAGCCTGTCTGTGGAGCGCCTTGCCGCATGCCTGACCGACCGGACCCGTGCCGTGGTCATGACCCATGCCAGCAACGTGTGCGGCACGCTGCTGCCCATTGAGGCGGTGGGAGAATTCTGCCGGGCGCACGCGCTGAGGT
This sequence comes from Flavonifractor sp. DFI.6.63, assembly GCF_024462255.1. NCBI lineage: Bacteria > Bacillati > Bacillota > Clostridia > Eubacteriales > Oscillospiraceae > Flavonifractor > Flavonifractor sp. DFI.6.63. The sequence continues at coordinate 138,811 of NZ_JANGBE010000003.1, forward strand.
TTTTTGTGGATGCCGCCCAGACCGCAGGCGTCTGGCCCATCGATATGGAGCGGATGCACATCGACGCGCTGGCCTTTACCGGCCACAAGGGGCTGCTGGGGCCTCAGGGGACCGGCGGATTTCTGCTGCGGGAGGATATGGTCCCCCTGGTGGAGCCGCTGCTCTCCGGCGGGACCGGGAGCCTCAGCCATACAGAGCGTGTTCCGGATTTCATGCCCGACCGCTTTGAGCCGGGCACGCTGAACCTGCCGGGCATCGTCGGCCTGCATGCGGGCCTGCTCTGGCTGCGGGAGACCGGGATCGACGCCGTCCGCGCCCACGAGCTGCAGCTGACCGAACGCTTCCTGGCCGGGGTGAGGGTCCTGCGGGAGAAAACCGGGGGCGTCTGCGTGTCCGGAAGGGAGGACCTGTGCGGGCGGACGGGGGTGGTGTCCCTCCGGACGCCGGGGCGGGACCCGGCGCAGGTGGCGTATGCCCTGGCGGAGGACTACGGCGTGCTGACCCGGGTGGGCCTGCACTGCGCGCCCTCGGCCCACCGGACGCTGGGGACCTATCCCACCGGCACCATCCGCTTTTCCTTCGGCTGGTGGAACACGGCGGACGAGGTGGACGCGGCCCTGCGGGCGCTGGAGCGGCTGCTGGAAGGTCGGGGCGGCCATGGAGCTTAAACAGCTGCGGTCCTTTGCGACGGTGGTGGAATCCCGCAGCTTTACCAAAGCGGCGGAAAAGCTCTACACCTCACAGCCTACCATAAGCACCCACATCCGTCAATTGGAGGAGCAGCTCCATTCCCGCCTGATCGTCCGCACCACCAAAAGCATCGAGGTCACGCCCAGGGGATGGGAGCTGTACGAGTGCGCCGCCACGATCCTGAAGCTGCAGGACGATCTGCTTCAGCGCTGGTCGGGGGAGAGCCGGCAGATCATACGGCTGGGAGCGTCCACCATCCCGTCGGCCTACCTCCTGCCCGAGCTGCTTACCGCTTACGGGAAGGCCCACCCGGGCGTTTACTTTTCCATCCACCAAAGCGACAGCCGGGGCATTGTGGACGGCCTACTGAACTGCAGCTTTGACGTGGGGCTGATCGGGATGAAGTGTACGGACGAAGCCTTGTCCTGCATCCCGTTTTATCAGGACCGCATGGTGCTGATCGCGCCGGTCAACGAGCACTTTCTGCGTCTGAAGGAGCGGCGGGAGATCGCGCTGGAGGAGCTGCTGCGGGAGCCGATGATCCTGCGGGAGGAAGGGAGCGGCAGCAAAAAAAGCGCGGACCGGTTTCTGGAGCGGATGGGGGTCAAGGAGGGACAGCTGCAGATCACCGCCCGCATCAATGATCAGGAGGCTGTGAAGAATCTGGTCGCTCAGGGATTGGGGGTCTCCATCATTTCCGAGCGGGCGGCCCGGAATTTCTGCGAGGAGAAGCGGGTGCTCCTGTTTGAACTGCCGGAGGACGCCGCCCGGCGCAGCCTCTATCTGATCTCGCATAAAAGCTACAGTCTCCAGCCGTATATCCAGAAATTTACGGAGTACGTGAAGCACTTTTATGACGCGGACGGGGAACGGCCGGCCGCGGGGGCCTGATCGAACGGCGGCCGCCGGAGCGCCCCGGCGGCAGAGCTTCCCGCTCCGACCGCATCCGCACCGAAAGGCCCGGCGCCTGCACATCGCAGGCGCCGGGCCTTTCGGCGTTTGGGAAACCGGCGGCCGCCGGGTCTTCCGCACAGAATATCCGGGATGCGGTCATAACAGCTTTCCGTCGTCCTCGTTGGTGGAATCGTTGTGATCCTGGCGGAACGCCTTCAGGTCCGCCCGGTGCTCCGCGATGGGTTTCGTCACCCAGCTATGGTAACAGATCCGGATGGCGTCCCGCTCCTCGTAGAGCATCTGATCCATGGCAATTTTCCGTTCGTTGGGTTCATACTGTCCGTCATGAGAGGTGTCATTATCCGACGCACCTGTCTCCGGAAATGACGGAGCTTCCTTTCCTTCCGTCGTCTGCGGACGACTCAACTCTGCCAGGCCTTCCCAGCGGATCTTTTTGTGAGGCGTTCGAAAAAGCTGCACGAAATTTTTGCCGGCCATTTCACAAGAAACCGAGGCAAGATTTCGTGCGAAGGGCCATTTCCGAGGCCGCGGCACGCCCCTTGCAGGCGAATTCTGAAAAGAGAGCGATAACAAGGCTTTTAGCGGCAGCGGAAAGAGCGGCTCCCCGACCGGGACCCTGAGAGAACACCCTTTTCCGCTGCCGGGGCAAACAGCGGCGGACGTACGCAGAAAACGCCGGCCTCCCATGCACGGGCTACCGCTGATATTCGAATTCCAGATTATAGAGGGAGACGGGATCCCCGTCCTGGATGCCCATCTCCTCCAGACGGTCGAACAGACCGCACTGGCGGAGCATCCGGTCAAACCAGTTGCGGGACTCAAAGTCTCCAAAATTGACGTTGGCCATCAGCCGCTGAAGGGCGGGGCCCTCTACGATCCAGGTGCCGTCATCCTCCCGGGTGATGGTCATGGGCTCGCTCAAGTCCACCTCCGGCGGCCGCTCCACATACGTGGGCTCATACACCGTGATGGGCGGCAGGCTCTCCAGTTCACGGGCGGCGGCGTACATCAGCTCCCGCGTCCCCTGCTGGGCGGCGGCGGAGAGTTCGAAAAAGGGCATGCCCAAGCCCTCCGCATGGGCGCGCAGCGCCTCCAGTCCGGTGCGGTCGGCGGCGATGTCCACCTTGTTGCCCGCCACCAGCATCCGGCGGGAGGCCAGTTCCGGGCTGTATTCCCGCAGCTCCGCCTGGATGGCCTCGAAATCGGCCACCGGGTCCCGGCCCTCGCTGCCCGAAACGTCTACCACATGGATGAGCAGGCGGCAGCGGTCGATGTGCCGCAGAAAATCGTGTCCCAGGCCCGCGCCGTCGGCGGCGCCCTCGATGATACCGGGGATATCGGCCAGCACGAAGGAGACCCCCTCCTCCACGTACACCACGCCCAGATTGGGGGAAAGGGTGGTGAAGTGGTAGTTGGCGATCTTGGGCTGGGCCTTGCTGACCACCGAAAGGAGGGTGGACTTGCCCACGTTGGGGAAGCCGACCAGCCCCACGTCCGCCAGCAGCTTGAGTTCCAGGATCACCTGCCGCTCCTGACCGGGCAGGCCTGCTTTGGCAAAGCGGGGGACCTGCCGCGTGGGGGTGGCGAAATGCTTGTTGCCCCAGCCGCCGTTGCCGCCCCGGGCCAGTACGAAGGGCGCCCCGGTGGACAGGTCGCAGATGATCTCGCCCGTCGCGGCATCCCGCACGACAGTGCCGCGGGGCACCTTGATGACCAGGTTTTCCCCATCCTTGCCGGAGCAGCGTTTGCCCTGGCCATCCATGCCGTTGCCCGCCGCATACTTGCGCTTGTAGCGGAAGTCCATCAGGGTGGACAGGTGGTCGTTGACCTCCAGGATCACGTCGCCGCCGCGGCCCCCGTCGCCGCCGTCAGGACCGCCGGCCGCCACGTATTTCTCCCGGTGGAAGGATACCACACCGTTGCCGCCGTTTCCGGCCCTTACCGTAATACGGGCGGTATCCACAAAAGAAGCTGCCATAATTTCCCTCCTCCGTACAGGAAATGGCCCCGAACGGGATACGTTCGGGGCCATTAGTATACCCATTTTTACTGGGCGATCTCCACGATGGAGACCTGCTTGCGGTCCTTGCCCAGGCGCTCGAACTTGACCTTGCCGCTCTTGAGGGCGAACAGGGTGTCGTCGCTGCCCTTGCCCACGTTCACGCCGGGGTGGATGTGGGTGCCCCGCTGGCGGACCAGAATGTTGCCGGCCAGAACGTACTGGCCGTCGCCCCGCTTCACGCCCAGGCGCTTGGCCTCGGAATCGCGGCCGTTGCGGGTGGAGCCGACGCCCTTCTTGTGGGCGAAGAACTGAAGACCGATTTTCAGCATTGTGTTACACCTCCAAACACGTGTGTAGCAGTTGCGTGGGGAGTTATTCCTCCTCCACCACGATGATATTGTCCGGATACTCCTCGTGCAGCGTGGTAAAGTAGACCATCAGGGCCGTCATCAAAGCCTGACAGGTGGCCTCGTTGGTCTGCCCCAGGGCGCCGGGGAGCTTGAGAGAGATGGACGCGTCCTTTTCCTTCACCTTCACCGCCGCGCCCAGGCCCAACACGTCGTTGACGGCGCACTCGGTAAGACGGACGGCGCTGGTGACTGCCGCGCAGAGCAGATCCTCCCCCGCTTCGGCGCAGCCGCTGTGGCCCGCCACGGTGAAGCCGGTGATGCGCTCCCCCTCCGTGCGGAAGGAAACGGTGGTCATCAGACGGAGATCTTGCCGATGGTCACCTTGGTATAGGGCTGACGATGGCCCTGCTTGCGGCGGTAACCCTTCTTCGGCTTGTACTTGAAGACGATGACTTTCTTGCCCCTGCCGTTCTTCACGACGCTGGCGTCCACCTTGGCACCCTCCACCACGGGAGTGCCAACGGTGAGCGTGTCGCCGTCAATGACGGCCAGGACCTTGCTGAAGGTCACGGCGTCGCCGGCCTCCGCAGGCAGCTTCTCGATGAAAAGGGTATCGCCCTCCGCCACCTTGTACTGCTTGCCGCCGGTCTCAATGATCGCATGCATGTAGTTTCAACTCCTTCATTACGGGCTCGCTGTCGGGGGTGGAACGAAGCGCGGCAGTGACGCGGCGCTTTTTCACTTGCTGACCCATTCAAAGCGGCTTTGATAGTATATCAGCCCAAACGGAGAAAGTCAAGTGCGATTTCCCGGAAGATCCGTGTTATAATCGTGGGTATGGAAGGGAATTAAGAGCGGTCTCTTCCCGCGGTTCTGCCGCGCAGATTCGAACCAGCGGCAAAGGCGCCGTTTCGGCGGCCCGGACGACGCTGCGGAAGGAGCGACGACCATGAGCCTGTTCTGCTGTCCCATCTGCCGCGCGCCCCTGGAGCGGGGGGAGCGGAGCTATACCTGCCCCAACGGCCACAGCTATGACCGGGCCAGGGAAGGATACGTCCACCTGCTGCCCGCCAACCAAAAGCACGCCAGAGATCCGGGGGACGACAAAGAGATGGCGGCCGCCCGCAGCCGCTTTTTATCGGCGGACTACTACGCGCCCCTGCGGAAGGCCCTGTGCGCGCTGGCCCTGGAGCACGCCGGAGCGGGGGCGGCGGTGCTGGACGCGGGCTGCGGGGAGGGCTATTATACCGCAGGGCTGTTCGGCGCGCTGGCCGTGGCGGGGCGGGAGAGCCGGCTGGCGGGCGTGGATCTGTCCAAGCCGTCGGTGCGTCTGGCGGCCAAACGCCTGCCCCATGGGGAATTTGCCGTGGCCTCGGTCTACCGCCTGCCGGTGGGCCGGCGGCAGATCGACCTGCTGCTCAACTGCTTTTCCCCCCTGGCGCTGGACGAATTCCGCCGGGTGTTGAAGCCGGGAGGCGTTTACCTGTACGTGGTGCCGGGGCCGGAGCATCTCTGGCAGCTCAAGCAGGTGCTCTATGAACGGCCCTATCCCAATCCGGAACAGGCAATCCCTTACGAGGGCTTTTCCTATGAGCGCATCGTACCGGTGGAGGCGGATCTGGCGGTGGAGGGGGCGGCGCTGCAGGATCTGTTCCGGATGACGCCGTACTATTGGAAAACGCCCAGAGCGGGCGCGCAGCGCCTGGCGGCGCTGGACGGGCTGAAGATGCGCGCTTCGTTCCGCATTCATGTGTTTCGGCGGGAAGGATAGGCATCCGGGCGGCGTCCGTCACAGCCCCGCTTCCGGGGATACAAAATTTGATCAGTATACCAGATCAGCCTGCTGTTTGCAAATAGAGAAGCAGTATGATATAATCAATCGGTTCCGGAGGCGCGGAGTGCTTCCACAGCCTTCCCACCTGGGGGCGCGCCGGCGCTTCCGTTGATTTGAGGTCGCGTCCCCCGGACGGGGCGGGCGTTTGGGTACGAAAGAGCGTTTCGATGCCTGTGGGGACCTTGAATCAGGCAATTTGAAACAGAAGGGAATTTTGTACCAATGGAGATCAACGGCGAGCAAGTCAACGAGATCGTCAATTACGCGCAGCTGGACCTTTCCCCGGAGATCATGAAGGCAATCGACAAGAAGGGCTATGTCCAGGCCACTCCTGTGCAGGCGGGCGCGATCCCCTATTTTATGGATTGGAAGGACGTGATTGCCAAGGCCCCCACGGGCACTGGCAAGACCTTTGCATTCGGTATCCCCATGGTGGAGCACGTCGACCCCGCCGGTGAGGATGTGCAGGCCCTGGTGCTGGCCCCGACCCGGGAGCTGGCCGTGCAGATCCAGGAGGAACTGCGGGACCTGTGTGAATTTAAGGAAGGGGTGCGCACGGTCTGCCTGTACGGCGGCGCGCCCATCGACAAACAGATCACTACGCTGAAAAAGCGGCCACAGATCGTGGTGGCCACCCCGGGACGCCTGATGGACCATATGAAACGGCGCACGGTGAAGCTGGACAAGGTGCAGACCGTGGTGCTGGACGAGGCGGACCGGATGCTGGATATGGGCTTTGTCCGGGATGTGACCCGCATCCTGGACCAGATCAAGCATCGCCGCAACCTGGGGATGTTTTCCGCCACCATCTCCCGGGAGGTCATGGATATCTCCTGGGTGTACCAGCGCGACCCTGTAGAGATCACCGTGCGTCCCGTGGAGGACTCCAAGCCGGATATCCAGCAGTACCGCATCGACCTGGACGGCCGGGAACAGAAGGTGGATACACTGGCCGCACTCATTACCCACGGCGGGTATGAACGGGCCATCGCCTTCTGCAACACCAAAAATATGACCGACCGGCTGGCGGGGCTGCTGCAAATGCGGGGGATTTCCTGCCAGGCGATTCATGGGGATATCCAGCAGCGCATCCGGGAGAAGACGCTGGAGCAGTTCAAAAAGGGTGAAATGAAGGTGCTGGTGGCCACCGACGTAGCGGCCCGGGGCCTGGATATCGACGATGTGGACGCGGTGTTTAACTACGACGTGCCCGATGAACTGGAGAATTACACGCACCGCATCGGCCGCACCGGCCGGGCCAAAAAACACGGCGTGGCCTATACCTTTGTAGCCACCATTACCGAGGGCATCCGTATGGACGATATCGTACGCAATACCCGCGCGGAAGTGCAGCGGCTGAAGTACGACAAGGACGGCTGCCTGATGCTGGTGGAAGAGAACGGCAGATGATTTAACCCAATTTTAAAGGTTCCGGAAGGATTTTTTAACAGCGGCGTGGTATCATGTACCCAGAACGACAAGGAGGGGTCAACATGAATGAACCCAAAAAGCTCTATCGAATCGAGCAGGGAGCCAAGCTGTTCGGCGTCTGCGGCGGTATCGCGGAATACTTCAATATCGACGCCAACCTGGTGCGGCTGATCTGGGTGGTGCTCAGCCTGCTCACCGTAGTGGTGACCGGCGTTGTCCTCTATCTCATTGCCGCGCTGCTCCTGCCCAAGAAGAGCGACGTATATCCGGGTTATTAGCGAGTGCGCAAAAAGGGACGCGCCCCCCGTTTCGGGGACGCGTCCCTTTTGTCAAAAGAGTTTTTTTAGGGAATCGACGGTGTCCGAAAGTTTGCCGGCCGAGAGCTTGGCCTTCACGCCTTGAACGATCTGTTGGATTGCATCATCCGGCAAATCCACGCCCAAAAGCTTCTCCACGGCTTTGGCTGGGTTCTGCTGGAACTGAGCCCGCAGTGCGCTGTCCTTAGCGAAGGATTCCGCCAGCTGACGGATTTGAGCGTTGAGATCCATACGCCGCGCTCCTTACGCCTGCTCCACGATGGAGGCGTCGGGGGCGTTTTTCTTGACGGATTCGATTCCGTTCATGCAGCTGGCCATGGCCTTGTACCCCTCGCTGACGGCGATGATTTGGCCGTTGACCGCTTTCAGACGGAACCGGAATTCCCCGGCTTTGTCGGCGTAGACCTCGAACTTGGGGTGCTTTGCGGCGGGATACCCCTCCACGGTCTGATCCTCCACGGCCGCCGCGGGCGCGTTCTTCTGAACGCTGGCGATGCCCTTGCGGCAGGCATCCTCAGAGGTATAGACCTCTGAAGTGGCGATGGTTTCTCCGTTGCCCGCCTTCAAGTCGAACTTGATGCCGGTGCTGGTCTTTCGAATGACGAATTTACCCATGATATTGCCTCCCTTCAAAGTTAAAGCATCGGAATTCAGGAACAGAATACATCAAAAGTACATAAAAGGCAAGAAAAAACGGGGAAAAGGGCGAAGGCCGGCGGGGCCGCCGCGGAGACACGGGAGAAGATGGATATGAACTTTTATGAGCGCGTATACTGCCTGGTGCGGCAGATTCCGCAGGGCAAATGCGTCAGCTATGGGCAGATAGCCCTGCTGCTGGGTTCGCCCCGGGCGGCCCGGGCGGTGGGATACGCCCTGCGTGCCTGCAGGGAACCGGGGGTTCCCTGCCACAGGGTGCTCCGGGCCGACGGTTCCGCCAGCTGCGCGTTCGGCCCGGGCGTACAGCGGTCTCTGCTGGAGGCGGAGGGCGTAGCGTTTACGGCGGAGGGCCGGGTGGACTGGACGCGGAGCATGTGGGACGGACAGGCTGAGGCGCGGGACGCGGCACACGGAGGCGGCCTGCCGCCGCTTGCTTATATTAAAGGTAGGAGGCGTTGACGGCGCGCCGGTTTTGCTTGCCATATGGATGCGGGCGTGATAACATATCGGTACACTGGGAAAACAAGGAGACGAAACCTGTATGATCGATTTTCACCCTCCCCGCCTGGAGGAAAAGCCTTGGGTCGACGAGCTGCTGCGGCGGGCGGACTACCGGGGCTGCGACTATAATTTTACCAACCTGTTCGTATGGAGCCGGGCGTACCACCAGGAGATTGCCCGGGTGGACGATTTTCTGGTGACCCATGTCTGCGGGCGGATGGGATGCAGCTTTATGTTCCCCGCCGGAGGCGGCGATCTGGCGAGCGTGATCCGGAAGCTGGAGGAGGAAGCGGCCGGGCGGGGCGAGCCCCTGCGGCTGGTGTGCCTTACCCCGCGCCAAATGGCGGAGCTGGAGGAGTTTTTTCCCGGTCAGTTTACCTTCACCGCCGACCGGGACGGATACGACTATCTCTACGAGATCGACCGCCTGGCCGATTTGGGCGGCAAGCGCCTGCATGCCAAGCGCAACCATATCAACCGTTTTATGGAGAACAATCCCTCCTGGACCTATGAGGAGATCACGCCCGAGAGCCTGGGCGAGTGCCTGGCCATGGACAAGGAGTGGTACCGGCGCTCTCTCGCGCGGGAGGGAGAGGCGGAGGAACGGGACCTGGGGGACGAGGGCGTCGCCCTTCGGCAGGCCATGGAGCATTATCAGGCGCTGGGCCTGGAGGGAGGGCTGATCCGGGTATACGGCGAGGTGGTGGCCTTCACCATGGGGGATCTGCTGAACAGCGACACCTACGACGTACACTTTGAGAAAGCCTACGGAGAGCTTCAGGGAGCCTACGCCATGATCAACCGTGAATTTGCCCGCTGGGTGCGCGGACGCCATCCCAATGTGAGATACCTCAACCGGGAGGACGACATGGGGGTGGAGGGGCTGCGCAAGGCAAAGGAATCCTACTACCCCGACCAGATGGTGGAAAAGCACACAGCGATGTGGAAGAGGGAGACCTGATCCGGCGGATCATTGGAAAGGAGGCGGGGCAGATGGTGGACATCCGCCCATCCAGGCCGGGGGAGATCCCGGCGCAGAAGGCGCTCTGGAAGACGGCCTTCGGGGACGAAGACCGCTTGATCGACTGGTTTTATGACTGCTGCATGCCGGAGGAGGATATGCTCCTGCTGCTGGAGGATGGACGCCTGGCTTCCATGCTGGCGCTGCTGCCCGTGTCGCTGTCCCTGCCCGGGGGCGTGGAGGCGTCGGGACGCTATGTCTATGCCCTGGCCACCGATCCCTCCATGCGCGGTAAGGGATATGGGCGGCAGCTGCTGCACTATGTGGACGGATTCCTGTCTTCCCGGGGGAGCGATTGTGTCACCGTAGTCCCCGCCGAGCCCAGCCTGCATAAGTTTTTTGCCACTGTGGCGTTTTGCCCGGCCTTTTCCACCCGGAAGCTGGAGCTGCTGCGGGATATGGTGGGGCCGGCGCGTGCGGAGGACGGCCTGACGGAGGCGGAGCCGCAGGAGTACGGCCGCCTGCGGCGCGCCCTGCTCTCGGATACCGCCGCGGTCCATTATGATCAGCGCCTGCTGCGGTTCCAGCAGGGCATGAGCCGTATGAGCGGCGGGGGGCTGTATAAGATCACGGTGGACGGTGTGGAGGGCTGCGCCGCGGCTGAGTATGTGGATCGGCACAGCGTATTGTGCAAGGAGCTGCTGATCCCGTCTCAGCACCTGGCGCGGGCCGTGGCCCGGCTGGCGGAGCGGCTGCCCGCCGACCGGTATCATGTGCGTACCCCCGCCGGGTGGGAGGGCCTGCCGGGCAGCTACAACCAGGCGTTCGGAATGGTCAAGTGGTACGACCGGGAAAAGCGGGCGCTGTGGGAGCGGACGGCGCACGGCTATATGGGCCTCGGGTTTGACTGATAGGGCATCCGGCTGGAGGGGCGCTGCCTGTGTGGGGCGCGGCGCGGTTGAACCGCTCCGGCCCGCCGGAGAAAACGGGCGTACGCCGGTATCATGCGCCTGAAGCATCGAATTTTGCAGAATATGTCCCCAAAAGCGGCGCACGGCAAGTCCGTGCGCCGCTTTTTGCATCGTTTCTGGTCGGATGCTTCAGCACGTTAGTTTGACGGGTTTGGCTGCAAATGAATAATTTTTAACTTTGATGGTTTTATATTCGCTTGCAAGTTTAAAAATGAAGAAAAAAGACACCAAAAAACAGTTTTTCATAATAAAGAAAATTGTTTTCCGAAATAATTTATGGACAAATACGAGGATAAATGTTCGTGTCGTGAGGACACTTGCAAGAAAAGGAGTCATTTCCATCAAAAAGGCGGAGGGAATCCCTTGACGCAGGAGGGCTTTTAAGATAAAATAAACGAACGCTAATATGGGGCATCATGAATTGAAGCAACAGATATAGGAAGTGAAGAAATGGCAAAATACACAGCGAAGCGAGTAGTGATGGCGCTGTTGACGCTGCTGGTGGTGGCCTGCATTACCTTTTTCCTGATGAACGCCATACCGGGGAACCCGTGGCTGTCGGAGAAGACGCCGTCCCAGGCGACGATCGACGCGCTGAACGCGAAGTATGGGCTGGACCAGCCGCTGATCGTGCAGCTGGGAAAGTACCTGGGGAACCTGCTGCAGGGGGACTTCGGGGTGTCGATCAAAATGCAGAAGAACCGCCCGGTCCTGGACATCATCCTGGAGATGTTCCCGGTTTCGGCGAAGGTGGGCATCGTGGCCATCTGCTGGGCGGTGGTGGTCGGGGTGCCGTTGGGCTGCCTGGCCGCCTATAAGCGGGGGACTTGGGTGGACAGCCTTTTGCGGGTGGTGTGCACCATCGGCATCTCAATGCCGGGCTTCGTGGTGGCGACGATCCTGCTGCATACGCTGTGCGGCGGGATCGAGGGGCTCAAGATTTTCCCGACGATCTTTGACGGGACGCTGAAGAGCTATGTGCTGCCCTGCGCGGCGCTTGGGTTCTATCCCATGTGCTACCTGTCCCGGCAGACCCGGACGGCCATGCTGGACTCCATCAACCAGGAGTACATCAAGACGGCGCGGGCCAAGGGGCTGAAGAACAAGAAGATTATTTTCAAGCACGCCCTGCGCAACGCCCTCATCCCGGTCATCACCTACCTGGGCCCCCAGATCGCCTTTACCCTGTGCGGCGGGCTGGTGGTGGAGAAGGTGTTCTCCATCCCCGGTCTGGGGCGCTATTTCATCCAGTCCATCCAGAACCGGGATTACCCCGTGATCATGGGGACGACCATCTTCCTGGCGGCGTTCATCATCGTGATGAACCTGCTGGTGGATCTGGCGTACAAACTGGTGGACCCGCGGATCAATCTTTCGAAGGGAGGGAACTGACCGATGGCCGAACACAAGCGGAAAAAGACCTTCAGCTCCCTCCAGCCGGATATCGAGGACATCCTGTCGTGGAACGAGCTGCCCGGCGACGCCTTCGAGGCGGCAACCACCGAGGAGCGGGAGAACTTTATTCAGGACCGGAAGAGCGTGTCCTATTGGGCGGACGCCTGGCGGCGGCTGCGGAAGAACACAGTGGCCATGGTGGCTTTGTGCATCGTGGTGATCATCGCCCTGTTTGCATTCATCGGCCCGATGGTGGTTCCGTACACCTACAAGCAGCAGGTGCGCGGCTCCGAGTCGCTGCATCCGTGGCACTACAGCCTGGAAGACCAGAAGCGGATCAGCGATTACCTGGAGGAGCACAACGGCGCGGGCAAGCTGACCCCGGACGAGGCGGTGGAGAAGGCCCGCGCGGAAGCGGCGGCGGCGGGCAAGACCCTCTCCCGTGTGGAGGAGGCCAAGATCCGCGCTCAGGCCAATGTGAGCCAGGGGCAGACCGCCGAGGAGGTCACCCAGGCCGACGCCGTGAAGGCGCTGGGCATCCAGTCCAAGCCGTTCGGCTACTCGATGCAGGAACTGCAGCGCAAGGCCGCCGGGGAGGACGTGTTCCCCCACGTGTTCGGCACCGACGAGCAGGGGCGTGACATCATGGTGCGTGTGATGGTGGGCGCCCGGGTGTCCATTATCGTAGGCGTGTGCGCGGCCCTGCTGGTGCTGGTGATCGGCGCGCTGTACGGCTCCATCTCCGGCTACTGCGGCGGCATGGTGGACACGGTCATGCAGCGGATCGTGGAGCTGATCTACTCCATACCGGAGATGCTGATCATCCTGCTGCTCTCGGCCACGCTGAAGCCGGCGCTGGAACAGTTCCAGAACTCCGGCAACGGGCCGCTGCAGAACCTGGTGACCATCCTGGGTCCCAATATTATCGCCATGTTCATCGCCTTCGGGCTGTTGTACTGGGTGACCATGTCCCGCATCATCCGCGGGCAGATCCTCCAGCTCAAGCAGCAGGAGTACGTGACGGCGGCCCGGGCGCTGGGGGCGAAGGGCGGGCGCATCATCAAGCGCCACCTGCTGCCCAACTGCGTGGGCCAGATCGTCACCACCACGTTCCTGCAGATCCCGTCCGCCATCTTCCTGGAGTCATTCCTGTCCTTCGTGGGCGTGGGCGTGTCCGCGCCCCTGACCAGCCTGGGCTCCATGTGCTCCGAGGCCCTGAGCGGTCTGACCACCTATCCCTATCGCCTGTTTATCCCGGCGGCCATCCTGAGCCTGCTGATCCTGTGCCTGAATCTGTTCGGCGACGGTCTGCGGGACGCGCTGGACCCCCGGCTGAAGAAATAAGAAAGGAGGAGACAAACCTATGGACCATACGGAAAAGAACGGCAAGCTGCTGGAAGTCAAGGATCTGCACGTCTCCTTCTTCACCCCCGCGGGCGAAGTCAAGGCCGTGGGCGGCATCAGCTATGATCTGAATTACGGCGAGGTCATGGGCATCGTGGGAGAGTCCGGCTCCGGCAAGAGCGTGGAAGCCTACTCCATCATCGGGCTGCTGCAGTCCCCGGGCAAGGTCATCGGGGGGTCCATCACCTTTGAGGGGGAGGACGTGCTGGCCAAGAGCAAGGAGGAGATGATCGCCTTCCGCGGCAGCAAGGTGGCCATGATCTTCCAGAACCCCATGACCTGCCTCAACCCCGTATACACCATCGGCAACCAGCTGATCGAGGCCCTGAAGGCCCACGACAAGGGCGTCTCCAAGGAGGCGGCGGCCAAGCGGGCCATGGAGATGCTGGAGCTGGTGGGCATCAACAACGTGGAAAAGCGAATGAAGCAGTACCCCCATGAGCTTTCCGGCGGTATGCGGCAGCGGGTGATGATCGCCATGGGGCTGATCTGCCACCCTCAGCTGCTGATCGCGGACGAGCCGACCACGGCGCTGGACGTGACCATCCAGGCCCAGATCCTGGAACTGATGAAGGACCTGCAGAAGAAGACCCATATGGGCATCATCTTTATTACCCACAACCTGGGCGTGGTGGCGGAGATCTGCGACAAGGTGTCGGTCATGTACGCGGGGAAGATGGTGGAGCAGGGGCCGGTGGACGATATCTTCTATCAGCCCGGCCACCCCTACACGATGGGACTGCTGCGCTCCATGCCGCGGGTGGACGCGGAGAGCTACGAGCGGCTGATCCCCATTGAGGGCACTCCCGTGGACATGCTCAACCCGCCCGAGGGCTGCCCCTTCGCGCCCCGGTGCGAGCACGCCATGAAGATCTGCCTGCAGAAGATGCCGCCCTATGTGGAGCTGGGCAACCAGCACCGCTCGGCCTGCTGGCTGCGGGTACAGGAGCAGCTGGAGCGGGAAAAGGGGGAGAAGAAGGAGGTGGACGGCCGTGAGTGAGCAAAAAGACATCCTCGTACAGGTCGATCACCTGAAGAAGTATTTTGGGGTCAAGGGTTTAAAGGGCCCCGGCGTGCAGGCGGTGGAGGACGTGTCCCTGTTCATCCGGCGGGGCGAGACCCTGGGCCTGGTGGGGGAGTCCGGCTGCGGCAAGACCACGCTGGGCCGGACCATCCTGCAGCTGCATGAGCCTACCTCGGGCCGGATCGTCTATGACGGACAGACCATCTTCGAGGGGAAGGATCCCTGGCAGCGCAAGAGCGTGCCGGTCCGGGAGAAGGACGGCTCCACCACGAAACGGGAGGAGCTGGTCCAGGTCAAGGTGCCCCGGCCCAAGCAGGTGAACATGCTGCCCTACCGGCGGAAGATGCAGATCATCTTCCAGGACCCCTCTGCCTCCCTGGACCCCCGCATGACGGTGGGGGAGATCATCGGCGAGGCGCTGGACATCCACAAGCTGTGCGCTTCCAAGGCGGAGCGCACGGAACGGATCAAGGAGCTGCTGGGGCAGGTGGGACTGAATACCGAGCACGCCAACCGCTATCCCCATGAGTTTTCCGGAGGCCAGCAGCAGCGGGTGGGCATTGCCCGGGCCCTGGCGGTGAAGCCGGAGTTTATCGTGTGTGACGAGCCCATCTCGGCGCTGGACGTGTCCATCCAGTCGCAGGTGGTGAACATGCTGGAGGATATGCAGCAGGAGATGGGGCTGACCTATCTGTTCATTGCCCACGACCTGAGCGTGGTGCGGCATATCTCCAACCGCATCGGCGTGATGTACCTGGGCACAATGGTGGAGCTGGCGGAGAGCTACGAGCTCAACCGTAACCCGATGCATCCCTACACCAAGACGCTGCTGTCCGCAGTGCCTGTGCCCGATCCGGAGGTAAGCCGCTCCCGGCAGCGGATCGTACTGGAGGGCGATATCCCGTCGCCCATGAATCCGCCTACCGGCTGCCGCTTCCACACCCGCTGTCCCTATGCCACAGAAAAGTGCAGGGAAGCGGTCCCCGAGTTCAAAGAATATGCGCCCGACCATTGGGCCGCGTGCCATCTGCTGGGGTAAGGGGCGCATATTCTTCGGCCGGCAGGGCCGGCCCGCCGCGTGGGCGGCGTCCAAGCGGTTTGGCCGCATGGCCAAACCCTTGCCGCAGGGCGGATCGATTCCGCCCGAGGAAGCGCGGTAAAGGCGGGGCCCCCGCGGGGCGCGGCCCCGCGGGGGGCATATGCGCCCGGCCATTGGGCCGCGTGCCATCTGCCGGGGTAAGGAGCGCACGGAAGGCCACGCCCGGCGCAGGCGGCAGGAAAAGGATCTGGATTTTTGTTCAAATTTATGTAACAAATTTGAAACAATTGCTTTACACTCCGCTGAGCTCTATGATATAATCGGTTTGTTCCAAAAAGGCCATGGCCTTTTTGCGCCCGCATTCCGCGGGCGCAAAGAAACCCATTGTGTATCGCGCCGTAAGGCGAAATGATACAAAAATGAAAAATGGAGGTCCATATAATGAAAAAGACGAAGCTCCTGTCTCTGCTTCTGTCCGTGATCTTTGTGGTTTCTCTGCTGGCCGGCTGCGGCGGCGGCGGGACTGCGGAGACCACCGCGCCGGAGAGCACTGCTCCGGAGACCACCGCTCCCGAAACCACCGCTCCTTCCGACGGCGCGTATGAGATCACTCTGAACATCGCGTCCGAGCCCCAGTCCATCGACCCCGCCCTGAACTCCGCCGTGGACGGCGCCATCATGCTGGGCCACATGTTCGAGGGCCTGATGAAGTGGGAGGACTCCGGCGTGGAGGCCAACGGCTCCGACGGTACGGCCAACAATGCCGCGCTGACCTATGGCCAGGCCGCCAGCTATGAGAAGGCTGAGAACGCCGACGGCACCGTCACCTACACCTTTACGCTGCGTGACGACGCCATGTGGTCGGACGGCCAGCCCGTCACCGCCCAGGACTTTGTGTACTCCTGGCAGCGCCTGGTCACCCCCGAGACCGCCGCTGACTACAACTACATGATCGACTGCGTCGTGAACGCCAATGAGATCATGGCCGGCGAGAAGGAGCCCTCCGAGCTGGGCGTTTCCGCCCCCGACGAGCACACCTTCGTGGTGACGCTGGTGAACGATCTGCCCTACTTTACCGAGATCTGCGCCTTCCCCGCCACCTTCCCCGTGCGTCAGGACATGATCGAGGCCGCCGGCGACCAGTGGACCTTCGATACCGCTACCTACCTGTCCAACGGCCCCTACACCATGACCGCCTGGAACCACAACTCCGAGATCATCATGGAGCCCAACCAGTATTACTATGACGTGGCCAACCTGGGCCCCGACAAGATCACCTTTAAGCTGATGGACGACCAGAACGCCATGCTGTCCGGCTTCAACTCCGGCGAGCTGGACTTCATCGAGGATGTGCCTCAGGCTGAAATCGCCGGCCTGATCGCCTCCGGCGACCTGAAGATCGTGGACTACATCGGCACCTACTATGTCTGCTACCAGACCCAGAAGGCCCCCTTCGACAATCCCAAGGTCCGCCAGGCCTTCACTCTGGCCGTTGACCGCACCTACATCGTCAACCAGGTGACCCAGTCCGGCCAGGTCGAGGCCGGCGGCTTCGTGCCCGCGGGCGTGTATGACGCCGAGGGCGCTTCCGGCGCGGACTTCCGCACCAACGGCGGCGATTACTACGCGCCCACCGACGCCGACTACGAGGCCAACTGCGAGCTGGCCCGCCAGCTGCTGGCCGAGGCCGGCTATCCCAACGGCGAGGGCTTCCCGGTGGTCGAGTACCTGTACAACACCTCCGACGCCCACAAGGCCGTGGCTGAGGCCCTGCAGTACATGTGGGAGACCGAGCTGGGCGTGACCGTGACGCTGAACAACCAGGAGTGGGCCGTGTTCCTGCAGACCCGTAAGGACGGCGACTACTCCATCGCCCGCAACGGCTGGATCGCCGACTACAACGATCCCATGTCCTTCCTGGATATGTGGCTCACCGGCGGCGGCAACAACGACGCTCAGTACGTCAACCCCGAGTACGACGCGCTGATCCAGGCCGCCAAGTCCACCACCGATCCTGCCGAGCGCATGCAGGCCATGCATGACGCCGAGGACATCATCATCGGCCAGGACTGGGCCCTTAACCCCCTGTACTTCTACACCCAGAAGTACATGATCTCCGACCGTATCAACGGCATGTACTACACCCCCCTGGGCTACTTCTTCTTTACCTACGCCCAGCCCAACGCCTAAAACGCAACAGCAAAAGGGCGGAGCCGACCGGCTCCGCCCTTTGTTTTTTGTCAGCTTTGACGAATGAATAAATATTGCATTTATCTGAATATGGTGTATAATAAGAAACATCCAAACCGGAATGAGGCTATTACATCTGTGGATACCATGAATAGGAGAGAATGAAAATGAAGCAGTTTAAGAAGATTGCTGTCCTTGGCCTGGCACTGGCCATGTCCGTCAGCCTGCTGGCCGCCTGCTCCGGCGGTTCCGGCACCGCCGCCACCCCGGCCCCTGAGACCGCCGCGCCCGAGACCACGGCTCCGGAAACGACCCCCGCCGACGGCCTGGTCACCGTGGAAGCGGGCAAGCTCCACATGTCTACCAACGCCGCCTTCCCTCCCTATGAGATGGTGAAGGACGACGGCACCTTCGAGGGCATCGACGTGGAGGTGGCTGCCGCGATCGCCGAAAAGCTGGGGCTGGAGCTGGTCGTGGACGACATGGGCTTTGACGCCGCCCTGCTGGCCGCGCAGAATGGCCAGAGCGACATCGTCATGGCCGGCGTGACCGTCACCGAGGAGCGCGCGGCCGTCATGGAGTTCTCCGACAGCTACGCCACGGGCGTGCAGGTGGTCATCGTCAAGGAGGGCTCCGATGTGACCATGGACAACCTGGGTGAGAAGATGATCGGTTGCCAGAAGGCCACCACCGGCTACATCTATGCGTCGGATACTCCTGAGAAGGGCGGCTACGGCGAGGACCACGTCATCGCCTATGAGACCGGCGCTCTGGCCGTAGAGGCCCTGAAGAACGGCCAGGTGGACTGTGTCATCATCGACAATGAGCCTGCCAAGGCCTATGTGGCCGCCAATGAGGGCCTGACCATCCTGGATGGCGAGTGGGTCACCGAGGATTACGCCATCGGCATGAAGAAGGGCAACACCGCCCTGCTGGAGGCCGTGAACAACGCTATGGCCGAGCTGAAGGCCGACGGCACCTTCCAGAAGATCGTGGACAAGTATATTACCACGAAATAAGGGTGAACATTGAGGCGGCGACTCCCGGGCTGCGTTCCGGGAGCCGCCTTTCTCGCTGTCCGCCCCAACGGTTGAGGCAAAGAAAGGAGAGAGCCTATGGGTACTCGGCTGATAGAGTTCCTTGACTGGTTCAGTGTGGGCTTCCACCGGGCCTTCCTCGAAGGGGAGCGCTGGAAGCTGTATCTCAAGGGCATGGGGGTCACGCTGCAGCTCACCATCGCCGCCCTTGTCATCGGTATTGTGCTGGGCGTGGTAGTGGCCGTCGTCCGTACCGCCCACGACCAGCAGCGGCTGGGCCACCGGAACGTGGTGCTGGGTATTTTAAACGGTGTGTGCAAGGTGTATACCACCATCATCCGGGGCACGCCCATGATGGTCCAGCTGCTCATCTGGGGCTTCGTCATTTTTAAGACCAGCCGCAACCATACCATGGTTGGGATCCTGGGCCTTGGCATCAACTCGGGGGCCTACGTGGCCGAGATCGTCCGCGGCGGACTGATGAGCGTGGACATGGGACAGACCGAGGCGGGCCGCTCCCTGGGCCTCAACTACCTGGACACCATGCGTTTTATTGTGATTCCTCAGGCCTTCAAGAACATCCTGCCCGCCCTGGGCAACGAGCTGATCACGCTGTTTAAGGACACCTCCCTGGTCTCGGCCATCGGCGGTACGGAGCTGGTCTACTTTGCCGAGGCGGTGGGCGCCAAGACCTATGAGTACATGTTCCCCTACGTGGGCATCGCCGTGATGTATCTGGTGGTCGTGATGGTCCTGACCTGGCTTCAGGGCAAGCTGGAAAGGAGGCTGCGTCAAAGTGATCGACGTTAAACACCTGTCCAAATCCTTCGGCAGCCACCTGGTGCTGGACGATATCAGCGAGCACATCTCCCCCGGGGAAAAGGTGGTGGTCATCGGGCCTTCCGGCTCGGGCAAATCCACGTTCCTGCGCTGCCTCAACCTGCTGGAGACGCCCTCTGCCGGTACGATCACCTTCGGCGGCACCGAGATCACCGACCCTAAGACGGAGATCGACAAGGTGCGCCGCCAGATGGGGATGGTGTTCCAGCACTTCAATCTCTTTCCCAATATGACCATCCGCAGAAACATTACCCTGGCGCCGGTGCGCACCGGCCTTATGAAGCAGGGAGAAGCCGATGCGGAGGCGGTCAAGCTGCTGGAGCGCGTGGGGCTGGCGGACCGGGCGGATTCCTACCCGGCCCAGCTTTCCGGTGGGCAGAAGCAGCGGATCGCCATTGTCCGTGCCTTGGCCATGAAGCCGAAGCTGATGCTCTTTGACGAGCCCACTTCCGCCCTGGACCCCGAAATGGTGGGCGAGGTGCTGGAGGTCATGAAGGAGCTGGCCCGGGAGGGCATGACGATGGTGGTGGTCACCCATGAGATGGGCTTCGCCCGAGAGGTGGGCACCCGGGTCCTCTTTATGGACGGCGGTAAGATTTTGGAACAGAACGAGCCGCAGGCCTTTTTCGCCAACCCCAGGGAGGAGCGGACGAAAGAGTTCCTGTCCAAGGTACTGTGAACGGCAAAAGGACCGGTTTCCCACCAGCTTGCAGGCTGGTGGGAAACCGGTCCTTTTGTGTGTTTGCCGGATTGGGCCGCGCCCGGGGCGGCTTTGCAGACGCGCTCCGGTCTCAACGGCTCATTCCGCGGAGATCATATAGTAGTAAACGGGCTGCCCGCCGGACAGCAGGGTGATCTCCGCATTGGGACAGGCGTCGGTGAAAAGCTTCAGCGACTTCTGGGCGTCCTTTTCCGACACGTCCTCCCCATAAAAGATGTTGATAAATTCCGCATTCTGCTGGGGCTCGGCCTCCGCCAAACGGCGCAGGAGCTTATCCAGCTTCCGGTCGGTGCCGAAGAGCTGATGCTCGGTGAGGGCCAGATAGTCGCCCCGCTGGATGGCAAAACCGTCGAAATCAGAGTCCCGGGCGGCATAGGTGATCTCACTGGTGTGGACGCGGCCCAGCGCCTCGGTCATGGCGGCGGTATTGTCCTCCTCGGAACCCTCCGGGTCCATCACCATCAGAGCGGAAATGCCCTGAGGCACCGTCTTGGTAGGCAGCACCACCACCCGCTTGCCCTCGGCCAGAGGGATGCACTGCTCGGCGGCCATGATGATGTTCTTGTTGTTGGGCAGTACGTAGACGATTTCAGCCGGAGTGCGGTCGATCTCCCGCATGATATCTTCCGTGGAGGGGTTCATGGTCTGACCGCCGCTGATGACGCCGTCGGCGCCCAGATCCCGGAAGACCTCCGCCAGGCCTGCGCCCGCCGCGACGGCCACCACGCCGTATCGCTTTTCCGGCGGGGCGACGTTCCGGCCTGCGTGGGAATGATCGGCCTCCTCCAGGTCGTCGGTGCTCTGAATGTGCCGGCCGGCGGCCAGATCCTCCGCCTGGGTGCGCATGTTCTCGATCTTGGCCAGCTCCAGGGTACCGTACTTCTGGGCCTCCGTGAGGGCGGCGCCGGGGATGTCGGTATGGACATGCACCTTGAACGCATCGTCGTCCTCGCCGATGACCAGGCTGTCGCCAATGCTGTTGAGATAGGCCTGGAAGGCTTCCAGGCTTTTCCGGGTGGTTTTGCGGACGATGAATACCGTGTCGAAGGTAAAGGTGATCTCCTCGGCGGCAATGGCGGCGTAGTCGGTCTTCTGCTCGGGCTTGGCGTGGTCCCCGCTCTCCTCAGGCAGGGGCAGGCCGCGCATCGAGTCCAGCATCCCCTGAAGAATGACCAGAAACCCCTTGCCGCCGGCGTCTACGACCCCTGCCTTTTTCAGTACGGGGTTTTGGTTGATGGTGTTCTCCAGGGCGAGCTGGCCCTCCGCGATGGCGGCTTCCAGCACGGCCTCCGGGTCGTTGGGCGTGGCCCGCGCGGCGTCAGCCGCCCGGGCGGCGGCCAGGCGGGAGACGGTAAGGATCGTGCCCTCGGCGGGCTTCATCACCGCCTTGTAGGCGGCGGCCACGCCAAAGTCCAGGGCAATGGCCAGCTCGCGGCCGTCGATGACGTCCTTGTCCTTCACGGCCTTGGCAAACCCCCGGAAAAGCAGGGAGAGGATGACGCCGGAATTGCCCCGGGCGCCCCGCAGCAGAGCGGAGGCGTTGGCGGCGGCGGCGTCTGACACCGTCTTGGGGTGCTTTTTGCGCAGTTCGGCAGCAGCGGTGGAGATGGTCAGGCTCATATTGGTGCCGGTATCCCCGTCGGGCACGGGGAAGACGTTGAGCTCGTTGATCTGCTGCTTTTGTAGATTGATGGAGGCCGCCGCGTGGATGATCGCCTGAGCAAACGACGCTCCGTCAATACACTCTCTCATGTCTGTGTTCCTTCCTTTCGATGGCGGACCAGGGGTCAGCCGATGACCATGGAGTCGATGCACACGTCTACGTTGCGCACCTCGGCGCCGGTGGTACGGCTGACGATATAGCGCACCTCGCTCATGATGGAGCGGCTGACCGCCATCAGATTGACGCCGTTGTCCACGATGATGTGCAGCTCAATGGAGACGGTGGCATCGTCGTTATAGGTCACCTTGACGCCCTTGGCCATGGACTCCCGCCGCAGCAGGTGGACCAGCCCGTCGGTTGCGGAGCGGATCGCCATCCCCTTGACGCCGTAGCAGTTGGTCGCCGCCGCGCCGGTGATGTGGGTAAACACCTCGCTGCTGATGGTAATCTCGCCCTTTTCAGTTTGCAGCTTCATGGAATCCCGTCCTTTCTGGGAAAATGCAAGCAGGCCGCCGCGAAGACGGCCGATTTCTTTTCATTCGTTTCTATATTGTATTCTATTTTCATGCAAATTACAAGGGAAAAAAGTTTCAAGAAAGTAGGGCGGCGCACTTGTATTTTGGGAAAGAAACGTGTAAACTGTGGATAGCAATGGATCAGCAGCAAAAACGGTAAGGAGGCTGCCTGCACGATGAAAAAGTTTTTTTGCGGTGTGGTGAAATTTTTCACCATTCTCACCATCCTGGCCGCTCTGGCCTACACTGTGGTTCTCTATTGGGATAAGATCGTCGATTTCGTCGACCGTGTGAAGGGGCTGTTGGCAGAGAAGAAGCTCTGTTGCTGCCATGACGAGACGGACGACTACGCCGATTGGGACGAGTAAGGCGAAAACCGGTCAGCCGGGCCTGCGAACGCGGGCCCGGCTCTTTTTCGCGCCCGTTCCTGATGTTTTTCTTACAATGATGCGCCTGGCTTGACCTGCCTGCGGCAGATTGGTTATAATAGCACTGATGGCAAAGTACGCCGGCTGAAGCAACCGCTTTGCAGAGTTGCCGCGGCACACTGGAATACCGCTGAAAGGGGAGCGTGCCATGGATGCCAATATCCTGGTTGTAGACGACGAGCCGGAGATCGCCGATCTGGTGGAGGTCTACCTGAAAAGCGAGGGGTGCACCGTCTTCAAATGCGGCACGGGCACCGAAGCGCTGGCCTGCGTGGCCCGCGAGCGGCTGGATCTGGCCATTCTGGACGTGATGCTGCCCGATATCAGCGGCTTTACCCTGTGCGGGGAGATCCGCAAGGAGCACCACTTTCCGGTGCTTATGCTCACCGCCAAGGTGGATGATATGGACAAGATCACAGGGCTGACCATCGGCGCGGACGACTACATCACCAAACCCTTCAATCCCCTGGAATTGGTGGCCCGGGTGAAGGCGCAGCTGCGGCGCTATACCCGCTATAACGAGGCGGACAAGTCCTCCGAGAGCCGGGACCTGATCGATTTCAACGGCCTGGTCATCAATCGGGGCACGCATGAGTGCCAGCTCTACGACCGGGAGCTGAATCTGACGCCCATTGAGTTTGACATCCTATGGATGCTGTGTGAAAACCGGGGACAGGTCATCTCCGCCGAGCGCCTGTTTGAGACGGTATGGGGAGAAAAGTATCTGGACCGGAACAATACCGTTATGGTACACATCCGCCGTTTGCGGGAGAAAATGGGCGAGCCCAGCCGGAATCCCCGGTTCATCAAAACGGTATGGGGCGTGGGGTATAAAATCGACTGATTTTCCGTAAAAAAAGATTGACAAGCCGGGACAAATCGGGTATACTAACTCTTGCCCTGTGTGGCAGGGCCTGACAAGGCGGCATAGCTCAGTTGGCTAGAGCATGCGGTTCATACCCGCAGTGTCCCCGGTTCAAATCCAGGTGCCGCTACCAGACCCAAAAGACGGCACGTGCCGTCTTTTGGGACTTTCCTTCGGGAAGGGACCCCGGCCCGCTTGGGCAACATGGCCCGTTGGTCAAGTGGTTAAGACACCGCCCTTTCACGGCGGTAACACGAGTTCGAGTCTCGTACGGGTCACCAAATATGGAGGCGTAGCTCAGCCGGTAGAGCACTTGCTTCACACGCAAGGGGTCACAGATTCGAGTTCTGTCGTCTCCACCAAAAAAGAAGACACGCTGGAAGCGTGTCTTCTTTTTTTACGCGCCTGCCGCGGTTCCATGGGATAGCACAGGGCAGAGCCGTGCCGCCCACACGCCTGCGCCGCGACAGGATCGGCGCCGGTGGAATGGATGAGGACCGCTTCAAAGGCTGCAAGATCTGGAGGAAGCCCCTCGAAATCCGGCTGAAATTGTGGGATGAGGCAGGGCTGCAGAGGACGGGATCCCATCCCGTCCTCTGCGGCCCTGCCCTGCTTGAACAGCATTTGCAAAAAGCTCTGGAACCCATATGGTTCCAGAGCTTTGATCTGGTGGACGATACAGGACTTGAACCTGTGACCTCCCGCACGTCAAGCGGATGCTCTACCAGCTGAGCTAATCGTCCAGACAGCGAAGATTATTATATCCGCAACAGGACGACTTGTCAATACTTTTTTCCGAATTCCTCTTTTAAAGAGTGAAGGAAACTGCTATACTGGAGCAAAGGGAGAAAGCTGGCGAACGGAGAAAAAGGAGCGGGAGATATGCTGTACCGGGAATTTGGCCCCGCAGAGCTGCATCCGGGGCTGACGGCGGGGGAAGGAGTCCGGCTGCGGGCCTATTGCCGGGAACACACCGGCCTGTTGGCCGATGACGGCAAGCGCTGGGCGGTGCTTATCCTCCCGGGCGGGGCCTACCGGCGCCTGGCGCCCGCGGAGTCCGAGCCCGTGGCGCTGGCCTTCTTGGCGGCGGGGATCCAAGCCTTTGTATTGGATTACAGTGTGCTGCCCAGACGCTGGCCCCAGCCTCTGCTGGAGACGGCCGCAGCGGTGGCCTTCCTTCGCTCGCATGCGGCGGAGTACGGCTTTCGTGCCGACCGGGTGGCTGTATGCGGTTTTTCGGCAGGCGGACATCTGGCGGGATATCTGTCGGGCCGTTGGGAGGATCCGGCGATCGGAGCGGCGCTGGGCCTGACGCCGGATCAGGTGCGGCCTGACGCGGCGGTTTTGGGCTATCCGGTGGTCCACCTGGCGGCGCTGCTGGAGGAGATCGGAGCGCCGGAGGCGCTGCGGCTGGACCGGCAGGTCCGGCCGGGCCACCCGCCCGTCTTTTTGTGGGCCACTGTGCGGGATGCGACCGTCCCGGTGGAAAATACGCTGGATTATGCCCGCGCGCTGCGGGCGGCGGAGGTGCCCTTTGAGCTGCATCTCTTTGCGGACGGGCCGCATGCCATGGGGCTGGCCGACCAGGAGAGCGCCCGGGACGAGGATCACTGCAATGCCCACGCAGCTGCATGGCATCCCCTGTGCGTGGACTGGCTGAAAGGACGATAACAAAATGGGACAAAAGGTCGTTCTTATTACCGGCGGCAGTCGCGGCATCGGCGCGGCCTGTGTCCGGCGCTTTGCCGCGGACGGGTGCCGGGTGGTCATAAACTACCGCGGCTCCCGGGGCCAGGCAGAGGCTCTGGCGGCCCAGGTCGGGGGACTGGCCCTTCAGGCCGACGTGGCCGACCCGGTCCAGGTACAAGATATGGTTGACAATGTGTTAGATAAATTTTGTCAACTTGACATTCTGGTATGCAATGCCGGAATCTCCCAGCAGAAACTGTTTGGCGATTTGACTGACGCCGACTGGCGGCGGATGTTCGCCGTAAATGTGGATGGGGTCTTCCACAGCATCCGGGCCGTGCTTCCCCACTTCATCCACCGGAAGGCGGGGCGCATCGTGACGGTATCCTCCATGTGGGGGCAGGTGGGGGGCTCCTGCGAGGCGGCCTATTCCGCTTCCAAGGCGGCGGTCATCGGCCTGACAAAGGCTCTGGCCAAGGAGCTGGGCCCCTCGGGCATCACGGTCAACTGCGTGGCCCCGGGGGTCATTGATACCGAAATGAACGCCCGCCTGGATGCCGGGACGCTGGCGGCGCTGGCGGAGGAGACCCCGCTGGGGACCATCGGCACGCCGGAGGACGTGGCGCAGTCGGTCTGTTTTCTGGCCTCTGACGCCGCCCGGTTCATTACCGGACAGGTGCTGGCGCCGAACGGCGGGCTGGTAATTTAGACCGGCGCGTTTTAAAATTGTCGATATCTCCCACAATGGCTGTCCGTATTGGACGGCCATTGTGCATTTTAGCGGTTGACAATTTTGCTGTGGGAAGATATAATTGTCAACAACCTTAAAGGAGGTAATGAATGATGAAGAAATCCCGCATCCTGTCTCTTGCCATGGCGGGTGCCCTTTGCTTCTCCCTGCTGGCCGGCTGCGGCGGCAGCGGCGGCACCGCCAGTTCCCCCGCGCCTGAGACCACCAGCCCCGAGACCGGCGCGCCCGAAAGCACCGCCCCCGCCGGCGGCAGCACGTCCGCGTTCAAGCTGGGCGGCACCGGCCCCCTGACGGGCGGCGCGGCCATCTACGGCAACGCGGCCAAGCAGGGCGCCGAGATCGCCGTAGAGGAGATCAACGCCCTGAACGGCGACATCCGGTTCGACCTGCGCTATGAGGACGACGCCCACGACGCCGAGAAGGCGGGCAACGCCTATAACACCCTGAAGGACTGGGGCCTGCAGATCTTCCTGGGCTCCGTTACATCCACCCCCTGCGTGGCCACCTCTTCCGAGAGCAACGCCGACCACATCTTCCTGCTGACGCCTTCCGCCTCTTCCACCGACGTGCTGGGCGGCGTGGCCGATCCTCTGACCGGCACCGTGAACATCCCCCGGAAGGACAACGCGTTCCAGATGTGCTTCATGGACCCCAACCAGGGCTCCGCTTCCGCGCAGTACATTTCGGATAAGACGCTGGGCGAGAAGATCGCCGTCATCTACAAGAACGACGACGTGTACTCCACCGGCATCTACAACAGCTTTGTCGCCAAGGCCGCCGAGCTGGGCCTGGAGATCGTGTCCACCACCACCTTTACCGAGGACAGCCAGACCGACTTCTCCGTCCAGATTGCCGACGCCAAGACCAACGGCGCCGACCTGATCTTCCTGCCGATGTACTACACGCCCGCCTCGCTGATCCTGGCCCAGGCCAAGGCTGTGGGGTATGCGCCCACGTTCTTCGGCGTGGACGGCATGGACGGCATCCTGACGCTGGACGGCTTCGACACCGCCCTGGCGGAAGGCGTTATGCTGCTGACCCCCTTCAACGCCGACGCCGAAGATGACGCTACCCGGAGTTTTGTGACCAAGTATCAGGAGAAGTACGGCGATATTCCCAACCAGTTTGCCGCCGACGCCTACGACTGCGTCTATGCCATTTATCAGGCCCTGACCAATGCCGGCGCTACCTCCGATATGAGCGCCAGTGAGCTGTGCGACCTGCTGATCGCCCAGTTCACCTCCCCTGAGTTCTCCTTTGACGGCCTGACCGGCGAGGGGATGACCTGGGATGAGACCGGCGCGGTCTCCAAGAGCCCCAAGGGCATGGTCATTGCCAACGGCGCTTACGTGGGCATGGACTAAGCCCGGACACAGCTGCCATACAGAACAGCGGTATTTATCCCGCCCTTACGGAAGTTCCGAGAGGGCTGCCCGAAACGGCAGCCCTCTTACTTCTGTTTTTGTCCCGCCGTGTCGTCCCGAGCGAAGGGGAGGAAGCGCTTCCTCCCCTTCGCTCAGGACGACAGAGAAGTTGCGGTCCTGTTTGGACGAGCGGCGCGGTCCGCCGGTCCGGACTCGGACCCGAGAGAGAATTACGAGGTGTGTGTTATGACCTTCCTGAACCATCTGATCAACGGGATCAGCCTGGGCAGCGTCTACGCCATCATCGCCCTGGGGTACACCATGGTGTACGGCATTGCCAAGATGCTCAATTTTGCCCACGGGGACGTGATTATGGTCGGAGCTTACGTCTGCTTCTTTGCCAGCTCCAGCTTCGGACTGCCCCCCATCCTGGGCGTACTCCTGGCCATGGCGGTCTGCACCGCCCTGGGCGTGGTGATCGAGCGGCTGGCCTACAAGCCGCTCCGGCAGGCCACCTCCCTGGCCGTGCTCATCACCGCCATCGGTATGAGCTACTTCCTCCAGAATGCCGCGCAGCTGCTCTGGACCTCCAACCCGAAGATCTTCCCCACCTTTTTTACCGTTACCGACCGGGAGACCGGGGCCGTCAAGACCGGCATCAGCCTGTTTGAAGGGCAGCTGAACCTCTCCTATGCCTCCATCGTGACCATCGCGGCCTGTATCGTCATCATGATCGCCCTGACCCTGTTTACCAGCAAAAGCAAGATGGGCAAGGCCATGCGGGCCTGCTCCGAGGACAAGGCGGCGGCACAGCTGATGGGGATCAACGTGAACACCACCATTTCCATGACCTTTGCCATCGGCTCCTGCCTGGCGGCCATCGCGGGCGTGCTGCTGTGCTCCTCCTATCCCACCCTCCAGCCCACCACCGGCTCCATGCCCGGCATCAAGGCGTTTACCGCCGCCGTTTTCGGCGGCATCGGCTCCATCCCGGGGGCGCTGCTGGGCGGCATCCTGCTGGGCGTCATCGAGATTTTGGCCAAGGCATACCTGTCCACCCAGCTCTCCGACGCCATCGTCTTTGCCGTGCTCATCGTCGTCCTGCTGGTGAAGCCTGCCGGCCTGCTTGGCAAGCTGGTCCGCGAGAAAGTTTGAGGTGGCGGATATGAAACGACTGAGCAAGACTTCAAGGGCCAACGGTTTGACCTACGTCATGGTGGTCGCTGCCTTTGTGATCCTCCAGGCGCTGAGCGCAGGGGGCGGGCTGAGCTCCACCCTTCAGGGGCAGCTGGTGCCTATCTGCGCTTA
The DNA here is from genome assembly GCF_024462255.1 of Flavonifractor sp. DFI.6.63. Taxonomy (NCBI): domain Bacteria; kingdom Bacillati; phylum Bacillota; class Clostridia; order Eubacteriales; family Oscillospiraceae; genus Flavonifractor; species Flavonifractor sp. DFI.6.63. The sequence continues at coordinate 167,673 of NZ_JANGBE010000003.1, forward strand.
TGTGGTCATGGCCCTGTCCCTGAACCTGACGGTTGGCATTCTGGGCGAGCTCTCTCTGGGGCACGCGGGCTTTATGAGCGTGGGCGCCTTTGCGGGCACGGTGGCTGCGGTCAGCCTCCAGGCCGCCCTTCCCTCCGCGCCGGTGCGGCTGCTGGTGTCCATGATCGTGGGCGCGGGCTGCGCCGCCGTGGCGGGCTTCCTCATCGGCATCCCGGTGCTCCGCCTCAACGGCGACTACCTGGCCATCGTCACGCTGGCGTTCGGTGAGATCATCAAGAGCATCGTCAATAATCTGTACATCGGTATGGACGGCGTGGGGCTCCACGTCAGCTTCCTCAAAAACACCATGACCCTGGGCGAGGGAGGGCGCATGATCCTCAACGGCCCTATGGGGATTCCGGGCATCCAGAAGATCTCCACCTTCACCGCAGGCTTTCTCCTGATCCTGGTGGCTCTGATCATCATTTTCAACCTGGTGAACAGCCGGGCGGGCCGGGCCATCATGGCCATCCGGGACAACCGTATTGCCGCAGAGAGCGTGGGCATCGGCGTCACCAAGTACAAGATGATGGCGTTTGTCCTCTCCGCCGCGCTGGCCGGGGCGGCGGGCACGCTGTTTGCCCAGGGGCAGACCGCCGTCATCGCCACCAAGTTCGATTTCAACACCTCCATTCTCATCCTGGTCTTCGTGGTGCTGGGCGGCCTGGGCCGGATGTGGGGCTCCATCATCGCCGCCGCAGCCCTGACCATCCTGCCGGAGGCGCTGCGCGGATTTGCCACCTACCGGATGCTGGTGTACGCCATCGTGCTGATCCTGGTGATGCTGGCGACCAACAACCCCATGCTCAAGAGCTTTTTTGCCCGGATCATTCCCAAACGGAAGGGGGCCAGCGTTGATGGCTAAGAAATTTGACAAGCCCAAGATGGTGCCCGTGCCCAGCCACTCCATCATCCCCGAACGGGATATCGACAAATCTCCCATCCTGGAATGCAGCCATCTGGGCATCGACTTCGGCGGCCTGCGGGCGGTGGACGATTTCAACCTGACCATTGGGCGCACCGAGATCGCGGGACTCATCGGTCCCAACGGCGCGGGCAAGACCACGGTATTCAATCTGCTGACCAAGGTATACCAGCCCACCCGGGGCACCATCCTGCTGGACGGCATGGATACCTCCGGCAAGACCACCGTGCAGATCAACCGCATGGGCATCGCCCGCACGTTTCAGAACATCCGCCTGTTCAGCAATCTGAGCGTGGAGGACAACGTAAAGATCGGCCTGCACAATCAGGAGCCCTATTCCATGCTCTCGGGCATCCTGCGCCTGCCCAACTACTGGCGGCAGGAGAAGGCCGCCCACCAGCGGGCCCTGGAGCTTCTGTCCATTTTTGACATGCAGGATCTGGCCGGCGTAAAGGCGGGAGCCCTGCCCTACGGCGCCCAGCGGCGGCTGGAGATCGTCCGGGCCCTGGGCACCAATCCCTCCCTGCTGCTGCTGGACGAGCCGGCGGCGGGCATGAATCCTTCGGAGACGGCCGAGCTCATGGAGAACATCGTCAAGATCCGGGATACCTTCCAGATCGCGATCCTGCTCATCGAGCACGATATGAGCCTGGTCATGGGCATCTGCGAGGGCATCTGCGTGCTCAACTTCGGCCAGGTCATCGCCAAAGGCACGGCCGAGGAGATCCAGAACAACCCGGAGGTCATCAAGGCCTATCTGGGTACCCATAAGGAGGCGTAAGACGATGCTGCTGAGCGTACAGGATATCAATGTCTATTACGGCGCCATCCACGCGGTCAAGGGCGTCTCCTTCGAGGTGGAGGAGGGAGAGATCGTCACCCTCATCGGTGCGAACGGGGCGGGGAAATCCACCACGCTCCAGACCGTGTCCGGTCTGCTGCGCTCCAAGACCGGTTCCATCACCTTCCTGGGGGAGAACATCAGCGGCGTGTCTGCCGCCAAGCTGGTCTCCCGCGGCCTGGCCCAGGTGCCCGAAGGGCGCCGGGTCTTCCTCCAGATGACCGTGGAGGAGAACCTGGAGATGGGCGGCTTCACCCAGCCCAGCAGCACCATTGCCCCCGGTCTGGAGCGGGTGTACGAGCAGTTCCCCCGGCTGAAGGAGCGCCGCCGCCAGGTGGCGGGCACCCTTTCCGGCGGTGAGCAGCAGATGCTGGCCATGGGGCGCGCGCTCATGTCCAACCCCAGGCTGCTGATGCTGGACGAACCCTCCATGGGTCTGGCCCCCATCCTGGTGGAGCAGATTTTCGATATCATCCAGGAACTGAACAAGGGCGGAGCCACCATCCTTCTGGTGGAGCAGAACGCTCAGATGGCCCTCTCAGTGGCCCATCGCGGCTATGTGCTGGAGACGGGGCGTATTACCCTCAGCGGTCCCGGAAAGCAGCTGCTGGAGGATGAGGCGGTCAAGAAGGCCTATCTGGGCGGCTGATGGCCGGGATGCCGGCAGGCCGGGCGGCCTTCCTGCGATCAAATAAACGGAAAGGACCGTCGGCAGTTCCCCGGGCGCCGGGGAAACTGCCGACGGTTTTTGCTTCCCACGCTTGACGGCTGTGCTATAATGTCAGGTAGAGCAATCGCAGGGCGGCCTGCGCAGGGCCGGGATCAACCGCCGTTCTCCTGAGCCGCCCGGATCTGTAAGGAGGAACCAGAGCATACCATGCCCAATTACTATGCCCATCTGAAATTTGGCGGCAAGGTGCTGGAAGCGCTTCCGCAAGGGCTTGCCGACGCGATCGCCGCAGAGCGGGAGGCCTTCGACCTGGGGTGCCTGGGGCCGGACCCGCTGTTCTTTTACCAGCCGCTGCGCCCCAACGCCGTCCGGCGGGAAGGGGTACGGATGCACCGCCGCTCCGCGCTGCCCGCCGCAGAGCGGCTGCGCCAGGCGGTCGAGGAGGGCCAGCCGCAGGCCGTAGGCTACACGGCGGGCTTTCTCTGCCATCTGGCGCTGGACAGCGCCTGCCACGGCTATGTGGACGAACGGGCCGCCGAAGGCCCCATCTCCCACATGGCCATGGAGGGGGAGTATGACCGGATGCTGATGGAGGACGATGGATTGGATCCATGCGGCAGGGCCCATTTGCCGGCGGCGCCGGAGGACGGCGCGGTCTGGCAGGCCGCCGCCCGGGCCTTCGTGCATGCCTCGCCGGGGCAGGTACGGCAGGCCTATCGCGCCATGACCTTTTTGATCGGTTTTCTGGCCCGCTCCTGCGGAACCAAGCGGGGAAGGGTGATCGGTGCGGTGAGTCATATGCTGCCCATTCGCTCCGCCAAGGGCATCGCCTTGAAAGAGGAGCCGCACCCCTCTGCGGCGGAGAGCAACGCGGATTTGGACCGCCTGCTGGAGCGGGCGGTGGAGGAGACGGCGGAGCAGCTTGGGGCATTCTTCCGGGCCGTCGCGGCGGAAGAACCGGTCCCGGCCTGGTTTGACCGGGATTTCAAGGGCAACCCGCCCCATATCCCGAGCACCCTGCGCTGGCAGGAGGCCCACAGCGCGTAAGTACATTGCAAAGGGACCCGGCGCGGGGCTACCGCGCCGGGTCCCTTTGCAGCTACAGGGCCTCCAGCAGAAAGGTGACCGGACGGATGCCGTCGGTGCAGCAGACCACGCTGACCCCGTCCCGCTTTTGCCAGGGGGTGTAGGAGGAGCCGGTGGACAGCGCGGATACCGTGCGGTAGAGGTCGATCCAGGCCCAGGGACAGAAGCCTTCCGGCATCTCCGCCCCGCCGGTGTAGAGGAAGCGGTCCCCCTCCTGGAAGAAAACGCATGCGCACTCCTCCGGCGCGTCAGTCAGGAATTCGCTTGCGAAGTCCTCGTAGAGCTGTTTGCGTAATACGGTGATTTGGACCTGTTTCATCCCGTGAGCTCCTTTCGCGGCGGGGCGCCGGGTGGGCTGCCGCGGCCGTCCGGCGTCTCTGTTTGAAATTCCGTCATCGTGTTCCAATAGCGCTTGGGCATGTGGGTCATGCGGCATTTGGGATTATAACGCTCGGCAATGGCAATGGCGTCGTAAAACCGGCGCCACAGCTGCCGGTAGTCCAGCTCCCGCCGGTCGGGGACGCCGGCCTGAAACCCTTCCACCGGTACGATGTCCCACCGGCCGGGCCGGGAAAACAGGGCCTCGTGGTGGGTGCGGTCGTGGATGACGAAGGCTTCCCCGGAGCAGCGGGCGCAGAAGTGAGGCCGCAGCAGGGGCAGGACCCGGTTCTTGGGCTCGATCTCAGCCACAAGCACCCCGCCCTGGTCCGAAAAACGGACGAAGCCGCGGAGCAGCTGAGCCTCCCCGCACAGATGCTGGTCGGCCTTGCGCAGTACGGCAAGCCGGGGGTCGGTCAGCTCGCGCATGACCCCGCCGCCCCGTTCGTACCCCAGAGCGATGAACCGCCACAGATGCAGCTCCCGCTCCTCCAGGCAGGTGAGAAAGCTGCGATAGACCAGGCGCTGGGCATCGGCGGAGATCCTGCGCGCCAGGGAGCGCCAGACCCGCTGGGCGTGGGCGCGGTCGGTCTCCACCGCCCGCTCCGGCCACAGGGAGAGCCGGGGGTCGGCGGGAGTGGAAAAGCAGACCGGGGCCTCTTTGTGCACGTAGCTTTCGAACACGCAGGACAAAAAACCGGCAAAGCTGCCGTCATATTGATAAGAAACCTGGGGCCAGACCTCCAATTGTGCGTCCTCCTTTTCGGGCGTGGGGCAACAAAACGCCTTTGTCAACGGATGGCGTCAAAGAGCGAGAGCTGCTGCGGAGCCTGTTGGGCCAGCAGGCTCCGCTCCTGCTCCGCCAGATGGCGGAGCACCCCGTCGGAATTCACCCGCAGGCCCTCCAGCATCCGCCCGGAGCAGGTGAGAAAGTATTGGGCGCGCTTGAGCACCACCCCCAGGGTCTTGAGCCCGGCAAAGGTGAGCCCTCCGCAGCGGCGGGCGGTGAGGATGCGCTGGGCGCTGCGTACGCCGATGCCGGGCACCCGCAGGAGGGTCTCATAATCGGCCCGGTTGACCTCCACGGGAAAGCGTTCCATATGCCGCAGCGCCCAGGAGCACTTGGGGTCCAGGCGGGGATCAAAGTTCGGATGGGTCTCGTCCAGCAGCTCGGCGGCGCGGAAGTGGTAGTAGCGCAGCAGCCAGTCGGCCTGATAGAGCCGGTGTTCCCGCAGCAGGGGCGGCTTGAACTCCTGGCGGGCGGGGAGCAGGGCGCTGTCGGACACGGGCACATAAGCTGAGTAAAAGACCCGCTTGAGCTGATACTTCCGGTATAACCCCTCGGTCAGGCGGAGGATGTGCAGGTCGCTCTCGGGGGTGGCGCCCACGATCATCTGGGTGGACTGGCCCGCCGGGGCGAAGCGGGGCGCGTGGCGGTACTTGGCCAGCTCCTGCCGGGAGAGGCGGATGCCGTCCCGAATCTGTCCCATGGGGGCCAGAATGGCGGAGCGGGCCTTGTCCGGGGCCAGCCGGTTCAGGCTCTGTTCGCTGGGCAGCTCGATGTTTACCGAAAGGCGGTCGGCCAGCAGGCCCAGACGATAGGTCAGCAGCGGGTCGGCCCCCGGAATGGCCTTGGCGTGGATATATCCGGCAAAGCCATATTCCTCCCGCAGAATGCGCAGGGCTTCCATCATCCGCTCGGTGGTGCAGTCGGGGTTGCCGCTTACCGCGGAGGAGAGGAAAAGCCCTTCGATGTAGGGTTTGTTTGAAAAAAGGTGGAGATTGTGCTAAAGCAACAAAACAGCGATGGAGGCAAGATACACAAAGGCCAGGAAGGAAGCATCCGACTTGTCATATCTGGTGGCGATTCTGCGAAACCACTTGATTTTCTGGAAAAAACACTCCACCAGATGGCGCTCCTTATACAGG